>JAZGCT010000197.1:0-5154 GCA_036477085.1 Thermoplasmata archaeon
GTTGCGTTGTTCCTGTATTCGATGCTTTGGGAAGAATAGCCTAGTTCATATTCCACGGTGTTTGAGTCCGATTCAAGACATTGTGCCTGGAACGAATTCGTCAGGGGTGCAATCCAGTTGGTTCTTAAAATCGAGCAACTAACAAGACAAGTCTTACAGAAAATCAAAGTACAGCCGAATGTTCAGAAACACCCATGAAATCACAAGATTCCTTGATTATCCGTTTTCTGTGTGGGAAGAGTGAGAAAACAGGTCATTCTACACCGATTGTGAGTCCTCGCCCAAGCCACCCAGCTACCAGTAGGCTCTCATCTCAGGGCGGGATCTGCGGGAATGCAAATCAAGCTGTTTCGATGTGTAACTTCTTTTCTCCATCTGCCCTAAGCAGGACCATCTCACCCTTGTGCAAACCCAATACTTCTGACAGTTCAGTGGGGATACGGACTATGAGATTGCTTCGGATTTGACCTAGCTTAATCCTGTACTCCTTCGTCAGTATCTTGTTGAACAATAGTATCCTCTGTGCTTGCTCCGGATCGAAGTACTCTTCGCCACAAGAACATCTCCATCCGTCGATTTCAGCTCCTTGAAAGCGAAGCTTGGCCCTCTTGGCTGTCTTGCCGCAGGTCACACATACCATTCCTTCTTTTTTCAGTTCCTCACCTTAGATTTGGATGTCATTCCTACATGGGTTATTACCCAAACTTCAGAATCTAGAGAGTAGTTCCATGATTTCGCTACCACGACCCTGATCGTTTTCTTTCCTTTATCCAGACACATCTCAAGTATTCCTTTCGACCTTCTCCCTATTGAACAGTCATATCCATGTTCCAAGACGTCAAATACGGCATAGAGATCTAGGCTGTTGTTGTACAATTCAGTCATCGCAGACCGGGTAGTGACCAGGGGTAGGTCGCGGAAGAGTGGATAGACCATTGAACCACTCAATATGTCATGTACGTATGTAGTATAAGTATGTTATTGTCATATGCAATGCTAGAAGACCGTACCGTCACCGGACCCCGTAAGCAGGCGGGGGTTCCAAAAAGACTGAGACATTCTCAAGGATTGCTGACTATCAACCTTCAATGCGGGAAGAGTAGCCTGCACTATCTTTTTATGAGACTCCAGACATCCCAGGAGAAGATGGAAGAGCACAACATCACTGTTCTGAGATTGGGTCACAGGCCTGGAAGGGACAGGAGGATGACCACCCACATTGCTCTGGTCGCAAGGGCCCTGGGGGCCCGATCGGTCGTTATCTCTGAAGAGGATCCCAGACTGGAAAAGGCAGTGGAAGAGGTCACTCAGAAGTTCGGGGGTAACTTCTCGGTGCGGACAGAGGTCGAATGGAAGGAATTCGTCCGGAAGTGGGAGGGCCCGGTGGTTCACCTGACCATGTATGGGGAGCCATTGGAGAAAACCGTCGGTCGGATCCCGAAGGGGGACGTACTTGTCATCGTGGGGGCAGAGAAAGTGCCTCCGGAGGTCTACCAGCTCGCAGATTTCAACGTCTCAGTGACCAATCAACCACACTCAGAGGTCGGAGCATTGGCCATATTCCTTGACAGGATTACTGAGGCCAGCTGGACTGAACGTGACTTCGGAGGAAGCCTTAGGATCATCCCAGTTGGGAGCGGCAAGGTCGTTATCGACACGGAAGGCAGATATCTGAGCGATGATGAGTGCCGGAGAATACTCGAGGAAGTCGGCTGTGAAGAAGATGTCGTAACCCACTCGAGAACGGTCGCAAAGGTCGCTGTGAAGATCGCTGAGCAGAGTGGAACGGATGTGGACTTGGTCAGAACGGCTGCACTGTTGCATGACATTGGCAGGACAAAGACCCACGGTCCTGGTCACGGTTTCGAGGGTGCAGAGATACTGAGAGGTCTTGGATTTCCAGAGAACATCATACTGATCATTGAGAGGCATGTCGGAGGCGGTTTGGACTCTAAAGGTGCTGCTGAGCTCGGACTGCCTGAGAGGGATATGATACCCACAACTCTTGAAGAGAAGATAGTGTGCATCGCGGACAAACTGGTGGAGGACGACAAGAAAGTCCCCATCGATAGGGAGATCCAAAAGCTCAAGGAGAAAGGACTGGACAAGGCCGCAAAGAGGCTTCAGATCCTTTATCAGGAAGTGGAGGATATTGCCTCAACCGACCTTGACCGATTAGGCGCCTGACACAAGTCTTATCTGTTTCCATTTGTTGGCGTATCACAATGAATCGAGGGATATTTGGATTGGGAATCGCACTGATGGTTCTGGGCTTGATACTGATGCCTTTCCTCTATCCGTTGTTGGATATTGACACTCCCGAAGAGGCTGGTCAGAAAGCCAGGGTCTATGATCCGTCCAACGATCCCCCTCTCAGGTTCAAAGGCACCGTGAAGGAGGTCATCGAGAGGGACTTTATCACTCGGAGACCAGCCATCACGATTGAAGGCTTTGAAGGACTTGCTGGAAACATTCGAATCATAACAGGGAACGAGACGATCTCCGAAGGCCAGGAAGTGATAGTTGAGGGCAAGTTCTACGGTATCCTGGGGATAGGGTACGTCGTGGGCGACTACAACGAGGATACTGAGAAGATAGACCCAGCGACGGTTGAAAGGGTCCCGACGACCAACTTCATTCTTGCACTGGTGCTATTCCTTGTCGGATTAGTGTTGACAATATGGGGCTATGTTAAGATATGAGACCCAAAAGACAATCCTTCACCTGAGATCTTCCAGCGGTATGCGATGTTCCTCAAGTTTGGCTTTCACTGTGTGCCTCGAGGTCTTTGGAGGGAAAACGTCATCGCTCTTTCCCATCTCCAGGATCATGTCTTTCGTGATGTTCTCGATCCGGGCCTCGGGCCAGGCCGTAACCTCGATTGCATCGTCCCAGTAATCGACGAGGTAGACAGGTATCTTGGTGTATCCCATTCTCCTGAGAGCTTCCACCCTGTGATGTCCATCCAGAACCACGCAATCATTCTCATCCACGAATACCGGGACCTTGAACACGCCATCGTCTCTGAGCATGTTAATGAAATCCTCAAGCAGTTCATCCTGGATGGCTTCATGAATCCTGAGGTCTTCGATCTCCATGATAGCGAACCTGTATCTCATGGGAATACTCCCTTCGCGAGGGAACTTCGAAGGAAATGCCATCTTCTCCAGCCTCCCCGGACGCGTGAGGCCGGCCATAAGCCCAAAGGTTCTGCCCCACCGCTCATGACTCTGAATACAGAACTGCAAATAAAAGGCTAACGACAGCTAGCGCCATGACCGGGATGCCGGGAAGCTCACTTGGCCTTCTTCTTCAGGCTGACCCTCTTGGGGAAGTACCTCAGAATCACGATGTCGCCGACAGACTGGATCCATCGGTACGGAACGCTGACCGCCCTTGAACCTTCAACAAGAAGAGGATTCGTGTCACCTATGAACAGACCCTCCACTTGACTGTCGTCGATATCTACGACGAGATTGTTGACGTTCCCCAGGAAAATCCCCTCATGAGTGTATACCTGCAACCCGACGAGCTCAGAAATTTCTTCCAACATGCTTATCCCATCTCTTACCCATATATATCTTGGGATATTAAATAGTTGCCACAATGGACTGGTCTGTGAACTTCACTGTTCCCCGACCCACCAAAGCCATCCCTTGTGCTTTTCGGAGACCTCGCCTTTGATGACGCGTTTCAAGCGGAGCTTGGAAAGGAACAGCACGACCGTGTCCGGGCACTCCTCCCCCCTCTTCATGATCCTCTCTTCTATCTGGATGGTGGTCATCGGTCCCTCCTTCCCCAGCAGTTCAACAACGACGTTCACCGCTTCGTCCATGTCCAGTTTCCTGCGTTCCAAAGTGCTCCCTCGTACCGTGCAAATGTGACCGAGAGCGTATGCAAGTTTGCATATTAAATGTGACCTGCGCCAACATACAAAAGGGCAGGTAGCCAGTAAGCCAGATTTCAAATCACAACCCTTATATACACGCACAACTTTATTGGGAATCGTCAGTTTTAACAATTTTCGAGCGTGTTGGGGATGACTGATATCACCGAACAAACGAAGAAGGGGACTACGACCCTAGGGATGGTCTGCAAAGACGGGGTAGTCTTGGCAAGCGAGAGAAGAGCGACCATGGGTACACTCATAGCCCATAAGAGCACCAAGAAGCTGTACAAGCTGGATGAGAACATCGGTTTGACCACGGCTGGTTTGGTGGGAGATCTGCAGACCTTGGCCAGGTACATAACAGCCGAGGTGGAGCTCTACAAGTTGAAAAGGGGGAGAGCAATGCCGGTGGAAGCGTGTGCCACTTTGTTGGCGAACATACTCTCAGGCAGGAGGATGTTCCCGTATTGGGTGCAACTTGTCGTGGGCGGAGTGGATGCAACGGGCCCCAGCGTGTACTCTTTGGACATGGCGGGAGGTTCCATACCTGACACATATGTGACAACCGGTTCCGGCTCTCCGTATGTGTATGGTGTCCTTGAGGACCAGTACCGAGAGAACATGGACTTGAAGGATGGCGTGGACCTGGCCATCAGGGCTCTTAACGCTGCCATCAAGAGAGACTCCGCCTCAGGCAACGGGATGGACATAGCGACCATAACCAAGAAAGGGTTCGTGAGGCTCGACGACAAGGAAGTCGAGAAGAGGATGTCAGCACTGAAACTGACGTAGCCCCGAATTAACTGTCAATCCATAACGAGTGGAATCAATGAGTGTTGAAAAGGTTCTTGCTGAAGCGAGACAAGCTGTTGAGAATGTAGTGCCTCCAGATGTGGAGATCACCAACATCGAACTGGAAGGGCCAGTCATAGTGATCTACACCAAGAGCATGGAGGTGTTCGCCGAGAGCAATGACATGGTCAGGCAATTGGCGCAGAGCCTCAGAAGGAGAGTGGCCATCAGACCCGACCCGTCCCTCCTCGTGGACGAGGAGAAGGCGGAGAAGAACATCAAGGCCATAATTCCAGATGAGGCCAAGATAGTCAACATCTTCTTCGAGCCCGAGACCGGAGAGGTCACCATCGAGGCCGAGTCGCCGGGACTGGTCATTGGAAGGCACGGAGCCCTTCTGAACGAGATAAAGAAGAAGATAGGTTGGGCACCCAAGGTGGTGAGAGCGCCACCCATACCCTCAAAGACGGTCG
>JAZGCT010000198.1:0-2412 GCA_036477085.1 Thermoplasmata archaeon
CTTTGGCCTTGTCCGTCTCCGATTCCAGGTTGGGTCCGTCCCCTGCAACCGTCACCACCCTGCCGTTTATGAGATCTGCCAGCTCTTCGTGGGTGGTCTCCTCACCGACCAATCTGCTGGAGAGCAACCTGGCGCTGAGCTCATCCTTCTGTTGATCAAAACCGAAATCCTCCAGTATCTGGTGGTAGTATTCCTCCCATTCTTCGTAGAGCATTGGATCTCTCCTAGAAGACTATCTTCGCCACTCGACCTCGGGAGGCGCTTCTCTTTCCAGCGTTCTCCAGCCAGCGGTGCCCAGACCAAGGACCGTAAGGGCTACTATGAGCGTGATTACAATCATTGGAAGGCTTGCCATCGGTTCGGCGTACCCGAAGACGACGGACATGGTCAGCAGCAATCCGCCCATGATTATTGCCACGACGAAGAAGAAGATGGTGACCGACCAGAACGATTTGGGGAACTCCCGCTTCTTGAGGACGACCACAATGATCTTCCCCAGTTCGTGCAGGTAGATCCCCAAGATGAACAACCAGATGAAACCACCCACGAAGAAGAAGAACTTCTTTACGTAGTCTGGCGTCCCCGAAGACGCGTCCATTCCATAGAATACCCCCAGCATTATGAGAATCCAAGCCACTATGTTGAAGAATATGGTCACATCACCCGACATGACTGATGATTTGGCATCGTCGTAGGAATCTCTGATATTCCTCAAACCTCGCTTCAGCGAGAAGGTTCCAGGATAAGTTATGTACAGCACTGAGGCCCCCAACACCACAAGGATCAAGGCAGGTGGGAATGAATTGGCCACCTCGATCGTCCAACCGAACTTCATAATGCTCGGAATTATGCCAATGAAGACTGACAAGCCCCAGAGAAGCAGGACCAAACCCAGAGGAGTGAACAATCGTTTCCTCCATTTCTCGTCCCTCAGGGTCTTCGCAACTATGGATACAACACTCTCAATGCTCGTGTGCTGTTTCACGAAAACTCGCCTGACATGGTCGACCTTCAATCTTGATGTGATCAGAGGAAAGACAGACTCGTCCTCGGCTCCATCGCTGATTAGATAAGCAGTGTCGGGTCTCACCTCGTCAATCACCTCTTCCAATTGCCTTACGATTTCCCTGTCAGAAATCTCTCCGACCTTGATGTCCCCAGAGAGGGTCGCGATTTCGGCATCAATACCGTTCCTTATGAGATCATCATATCTGCTTATCGCCGTGAACATCGTGTTGACGTCAGCATCCTCCGGATCGGCAAGTCCCAGTTTCATGGCCGCATCCAGATTGTCCCTCCGACCGATGATGGGTCCGGGTATACCAGCTTTCACTCCGATGTCATTATCTCTATCTATACAAAGGACCAAAGTCCGCATGCCGTTCCATTAATGAAATCCGGGAGTATATGAACTTTCCGACACCCTTCTCTGCGAAATCGTTATATGGTGGCGACCTGATTTGTCATTTGAGCCAAATGGGGGAAGATGATAAGGAATACGACATGGAGCGGGAACTGGAGGATATGAAGGACCTGCTCACCGAAGAAGAGGTCACGTGTCCCAACTGCAGTTCGAAGATAAGTCCGGATCTGGAGAAGTGCAACGTCTGCGGTTACGAGATCAAGAAGGACGAGCCAGACGAGGATTTCCAGAACAAGCTCAAGGCCACCATGTGGGCGCCCGGCTGGGAACGCGGCGTGCCGCTCGGGTCCGACCTTCCAGACTCGCAAACATTGGGGACTCCAACTGATAGGGAAGACGATATATCCAATGAGGTGGAGGAGGACCTACTGGATTTCCTCCATGAAGAGGAAGAACTATCTAAGGAAGAGGAGATGATCAAGGAAGTCTTCACTGCCAAAGAGAGGTCCAAACTGACCTTGTCCGTGTCGATCCTTATATTCGGCATCGCCTTCTACGTTCTGACCGCCCTCTATTATGAGATCGGTTTCGGGGTTCTGGCCTTGATGGTCATTGGGACGATTCTGGTCCTGATCGGGGGCAACCTGTTATTCGACCTCATCCTGGACCGCAAGAAGAGGGTGACCCTGTCATCCAAGGGCGAGCTGGGGGATGCGCTTCCAAGTCTCAAGGGCCGGCTGCTGATCCCGGGTGACCGGTTTCCTAAGACATTCTGGTCTCTGATCACCATCTTGGGCGTGCTGAGCTACGTTCTTCTCCCGATACTGTCCTCTGATGATTTCCTCAGGTTCGTGGGAATGGGAATGGGGTCCGTTCTTATCGTTCTGGGCGTCAGCTCCGCTTATATCGCGTTCTTCCACGAGCATCCAGTAAAGGAGAAGAAGGAGGACCATGTCTACGAGGCCTTCATAGAATCAGGGGAGGAGAAGTACGGAGAGTTCGAGTGGGCCTGTCCAGTATGCAACACGCCTCTCTCCGAGGACCTGGAC
>JAZGCT010000199.1:0-2738 GCA_036477085.1 Thermoplasmata archaeon
AGTTGATGATCCTGCTTTTTATCCCTGTTTACAGAGGAACTGGCCCCTACGCTCTCGGCGGAGGGCTCCTGATATTCCTGGGTATCGTGGTCGGTCTGATCTACATGTTCAAAAGATATGCTCCCGCTCCGTACCAAGGGACTCCTGGTGCCTCTCAAGCACCGTCCGGGGGACAGGGAGGGGCTCCTGTTGGGAGGCCAAAGACCGGTGGGGTCCTGTTCCTGGGTCCGATACCAATTGTGTGGGGCTCGGATGCGAAAACGACGCTTTACACGATCATCATAGGTATGATCGTCATCACAGCGGTACTGGTCTCGATCTTCCTCTATTTTGTTTTCAACACCGCTTTTCCGTGATAGTTTAATACAACGTTGTCCTTTTCAGGCGGGGAACACCATGAAAGTGCTGGTCAATGATCATATTGCCGAAGAAGCCGTCGATAAGCTCAGGACGAAGTATGAGGTGACCGCCAAGTTCCACGACAAGGACCAGCTGCTGGACGTGATATCCGACTTCGACGCTCTCATAGTCCGGAGCAAGACCAAAGTGACAAAAGAAGTGATCGAGAAGGGTGAGAACCTCAAGGTCATCGGAAGGGCCGGGATAGGAGTGGACAATATCGACATGGAATGCGCCACCGAGAGGAGGATCCCGGTCGTCAACGCGCCTCGGTCAAGCACGATATCGGTCGCCGAACTTACGATTGGTCATATGATATCCCTTGCCAGGCATCTTCCCTTCGCGGACAAGAGCATGAAGGCCGGATTGTGGGAGAAGAAGAAGTTGATGGGCACTGAGCTCCATGGGAAGACCCTCGGGCTCGTGGGCTGCGGGAGAATTGGCGCCGAGGTCGCCTCTCGGGCCGTGGCCTTTGGAATGAACGTCCTTGCATTCGACCCACATGTGCCCAAAGATGTCCAGGATAGGATCCCGTGCACCTTCACAGAGCTGGATGACCTGTTGAAGAACTCAGATTTCATTTCTATTCATTCGCTTCTTTCGGACGAGACCAGAGGGATGATCGGGAAGGAGCAGTTCGAGATGATGAAGGACAGTGCACGTGTGATCAACTGTGCCCGAGAACCAATCATTGACGAGGCCGCGTTGGTGGATGCCTTGGAGAAGGGTAAGATAGGAGGTGCGGCTCTCGATGTGTTCGACAAAGAACCTCCCGAAGAAAGCCTTATACTGATCGCACCCAATGTTGTCTTCACGCCACATTTGGATGCTTCCACAAGAGAAGCACAGATCAAAGCCGGAACGACCACCGCCGAACAGGTCGACCAGGTCCTCTCCGGTGAGAGGCCAGACTTCATTGTGAACCGGCAGATTTACGACTCGTAGGACTTGGCAAGTCTCTCAGCCGCTTTGAGAAGGGTCACCTTCTTCTTCTGGGAAAGTTTGCGAATCTCAGATATCAGCTTGATATATTCCTCGTAATCTCCCTTGTGATTCCTCACGTATCTTCCTATCGCTCTCTCAAAGGTTTCATTGGAATGCAGATCTCTTAGCGCTTCCAAGATTATCTCGGCCTTCTCCCTGTCGTTCATCTGTTCTCCTCGCACACATTGAGGAAGTTCTTGAAAATGTCATATCCGTAGTCCGTATGTTCGACCTCGGGGTGGAACTGTACTCCGTAGATCGGCCTCTTGAGATACTTCATTGCTTGGCACTTGCAGTTGTTGGAATGGGCCAGTCCTATGAAATCCTCTGGCAGGACGGTGACCTCGTCGTTGTGGGACACCCAACCCTGAAAGGCCTTGGGCAGCCCTTCGAAGAGCTCGTCCTTCTCGTCCACCACGATCTCGGTCCTGCCGAACTCGGGTATGCCTGACGGTCCAGCCTCTCCTCCGAAATGTACGGCCATGAACTGGTGACCCGCACAGATACCCAGTATTGGGAATTCCGCCTTCTCGAGATACTCCGCGTTATTACCCATCTTGTCAGCGTCCAGTCCGGCCCTTGGGGCTCCGCCCGAAAGAACGAGTCCGTCCACCTCAAGTTCTTCCAGTGGGGTGGTGTTGGGGACTATCTTCGTCTCAACATCCAGATATCTCAAAACCCTCCATTCCCTGTGGGTCCATTGTCCGCCGTTGTCCACCACGAATACTTTCACGTAGGGGCATTGATTGTTCGTTATTATAGGTTTTCAGAACTCATTCCCACTCTATCGTACCCGGCGGTTTGTTGGTTATGTCGTAGACCACCCTGTTGACATGTGGAAGCTCATTGGTGATCCTGATGGATATCTTGTCAAGAACTTCGTGTGGCATTCTGGAATACGACGCTGTCATCCCGTCCACTGATTGGACCGCCCGGATGAAGATGGTGTAGCCGTACGCCCTGATGTCCCCCCTCACACCCACCGACCTGATCGGAAGAAGCCCGGCAAAGTACTGCCAAGGCAATTCCATGTCACCTTCCTCCCCGGATTTCTCTATCTCCTCTTCAACGATGGCGCACGCGTCCCTCGCCGTCTCAGCGGCCTCCGGCGTGACCTCTCCGAGTATGCGTATCGCAAGAGCTGGACCGGGGAACGGCTGTCTTTCGGATACCGTCACTTCGAGTTCTCTGCCCACCTTCCGAACCTCGTCCTTGTACAGGTCCCTCAACGGTTCCACTAGTTTCAGTTCCATCCCTTCGGGCAGCGCGCCCACGTTGTGATGTGATTTTATCGTGTCCCTCAGGTCTCCGCCGCTTTCTATCCAGTCAGGGGCTATTATCCCTTGGACGAGATA
>JAZGCT010000002.1:0-4129 GCA_036477085.1 Thermoplasmata archaeon
TATGGAAATGTATATATACGTTGTAATACATATGTGTATAGTAGTGATTGTATATCTAAAATGATGACGGTACGTGTTCCCGAAGAGACAAGAGATGAAATGGCGAAGTTCAAAGTGAACTGGTCGGAGTACGTGAGGGATGCCATACGAAAGAAAATAGTTGAGCTCAGGAGAGAAGAGGCTTTCAAAGAGATGGACGAGATAAAATCCAAGATCCCCAAGTCCAAACTAAGTATGGCTGACGAAGTGATCAAATGGAGAAAAAGACGTTAGTTCTCGATGCATCCGTGGTTGTCAAATGGTATTGCGAAGAGAAAGATAGTGATAAAGCTCTTGAGATAAGGGAGAGATACCGACGGCATCAAGTAAACATAATCGTGCCTAACCTGCTTTTCTATGAGGTCATAAATGCTATTCGATTCAATTTGGAGATAACTGAAGAGACGAAGAAGAGAATTGCAAAGAACGTATTAGAAATAGGGTTCGATACCGTAATCCCATCTAGAAATCAGTATGTGGAGGCATTGAACTTTGCTTTGAAAGAAGATCTAACGATATATGATTCGATCTACTATGTCATAGCAAAGGATGCTGATGCTGTATATGTCACTGCGGACAAGAACTTTTGGAGCAAAACCGAAAATAGGGCCATCGTTCTACTTGGGAAGTGGAATTGAAACGGTCCTCAATATAGTAAGTAAGTGTTTCTAAATATGGCACCGATTCTGCGATCAGGCTTTGATTCATGGTTGACTAATCACCCACAGCCGCTTTTATCGCTTCCACGGCCAACAGCGAGTAATATTTCTGCTAACGGTCGCCGATATGAGAAGTTGCACGACCAAAGGGAGTGCAATTTGGGTGAAGTCATCGAAGAGAACGGAACCTCATAACACACTAAACGCAAACGACTTTGCAATGCAAAGTTATTCATTTGCTGTCCGGATGCATCATTCCTCGAAGATGTACTTCAACTCTAGGGATGACCTGAGCTTCTTGACATCTGGCTTGGTGTCCTCACCTTTCAGTGTTCGGATGATTATACCCGAGACCTCCTCCATTGTCCCCTCATCCGCACCCATTCTCGTAATCTCGTTGGTTCCAATCCTACCCATCGAATCCACTATGATATTGGACTCTTCAAGCCTGCTGGAGTACTCGTGAGGTGTGAAGCCCATATTCTCTCGAACCGCTTCGGTGTCCACCTGCATCTGATGACAGTCTGTGTATCCAGAATCCCCGAACTTCATGGGGAAGCCACCGTTATCCAGGGCTTTGGCGAGGGTCTTCGAGTTCGAAACCACCTGTTTGGCATAGTCCTGACCGAACTCCTTCACCTCGAGCATGGCCTGTGCAAGGGCAGAGACCCGGTTCCAGTGGGCATTGTCCATTACCGTCCAGAATAGGATCTCCTTCACCGAAGAGCACAGGTCCTCCCTGTTCGTGAGTATTACCCCGCCCTGAGGTCCGAAGAACGACTTGTGGGTGCTTCCACATACGATATCTACACCATCATCCAAGGGCTTCTGGAACTCACCGCCAGCAATCAGCCCAAGAACATGAGAAGCGTCATATCCCAGAAGAGAACCGGCGTCATCGCAGGCATCCCTCAGGATCTTCAACTGATAGGGGAACAGGAAGAAGCTTGCCCCGACAACCACGAGCCTTGGTTTTCTTTGGACGATCTGTTCAGCAGCCTTCTCGTGGTCCAAGTTCCACTTGTCCTCCACGAACGGAAGCGCAGAGACCTCGAGACCCAGCATCTTGGGCATGTAACCCTCCCAGTAGCCGTCGTATCCGCCGTGTTCAGGCCTGATCGTGAGGATCGTGTCCCCCTTCTCGCAGCAAGCGGTCAGCATCATCAAGGCAGAGACATGGCCGGACAATGGCTTCAGAGAAGCGAACCTCGACCCGAAGACGTCACAAGCCAGCCTCTCGCCCTCTCTCTCAATATCATCCAAATACTTGGTCCCGCGATAGGCGTTCTCCACATACACCCCGTGCAGAACCTGGTCGAAGGGCAGAGTGTACCGGTGGCCAAGGTCAGATGAAAGGATCTGCCTGACCTGAGGACTGGTCACATTCTCGGAAGGCTGAAGGTTGAGACACTCTTCGAGTCTCCATCGGTCGTGAGCCTTCACCCTGGACAGAATGTCTGGCATGACAAGGTGATTTAATTGTATATAGAAAAGCCTTCCCTGCCTTCAGGAGAGAAATCCAACTCTTCGTCGTATTCCTCGACGACCATCTGAAAAAGCGTGCTTACGATCTCCCTGATCTGCTGAAGTTCGGTCCTGAGCTTCTGTATCTCCGCTAGCAGGTCTTCTTTGCTGTCCGTCCGCCTCAACTCCTTCGGCTTTCCACTATGTCTCTTAGGGTTTTTAACCTTTCCCATCATATAGATGGGTCAGAGTAGTCGCTCGCGGCCTTTCTGGACTCGTTTCTTTTACAGACCTCACAGTAAAGGTCCCTACCCTTCTGAACCAAAGGCGAACGGCATCGGGTGCACAATGCCCTCAGAACGCCCATGTTGTCCCTGTCGGTCGCCAGCTGAAGTGATGGATTGACCTGGATGACGATGCCGCGAATGATATCGGTCTTCCTAAGTTCGTTCCTGATGCTCTCGGTGTAGCCACTGGATATCTTTGAGATGTGCAGCGGCGCTTCTGTCTCGCCCGAGATCCTCCTGTCCGTGCCTTCCGCCTGGGTCAATGTGACCATGGCCATGGTCTCCTTGACATCCCTGACCGTGCCGATAACCACGTCCCCCACCTTCAGCTGAATGGGCGGATTGAACGCCTTCACCCGCGCAACCTTCTGATGGGTGTCCAGGTCCACCTCGCCGACGTATGATGAGTATATCTTGCCGTCTTGGTCGTACGTGCCTTCTCCTGCCATGAACTCCTCGCTGACAGCTACGAGCTCTCCAGGTAATACCAGTTTCTTAGTCATATTTCCTACCTTCTAGTCTGAACAACGTCACTTCGAAATGTTTCACTTTCTTCTTGTGGAACGGATAGGTGTGAGGTATCGGGAACTTGTATTCCACGGTGTGTGTTATTCTCGCGCCGAGTAAATCAGCCTCTTTTGTTATGAAGTCTTCGGTTTTGGTGAGATGAAATGAATAGACAACTGGGGATATTGCCAAAGCCTTGGTGATGAACGGGACGTCAGCGTGCTTCTTCTGGGCTCCGAAGGGGGGATTCTGGATAGCGGTGTCGCATTCCTCTTCGAACTTGAGGACGGACATTTGCTCGAACCTGACATCCACGTCCAGCTCTTCGGCGTTCGACTTGGCAACCTCAATGGCGTCGGAGTCTATGTCAATGCCCACGGCTTCTGCTGCTCCCAGTACCTTCGCCCCGATAGCCAGTATGCCCGTGCCGCATCCCAGATCCGCGACCTTGCATTCAACGATGTCACCGAGACCCAGAGCCAGATAGAGGGCATCGGCTGCGATTGTCGATGGTGTGGTGTATTGTTCGAGCTGGGCCCTGGGCGATGGATGTTGCTTGACCCGCTCCAACAGTACTTCGAGATGTTTCTTTTCCATGTTCTTCACGGAATGCGGGTCGTTTCTTAAGAACTATTCGAGTTCCGTCCCTTCTTCAGAGGGCGGTTCCTCGGGTTCCTCCACAGCCGATTCTTCGGGAGTCTCTTCACCCTTCTTCTTTCGCCAGAGGAGAACAGCGATCCTGAAGACCATGTGCGAGGGGACTGCTAGCAACCCTATGATAATGAACGTCCCGATAAGGACAACCGCAGAGCCAACAACTACGAAATCCATGCCCAGTTCTCTAAGTGCCACTGCCCCGAAGCCATACCAGCATCTTTCAAACAGCCCACTCGATATTTCTTTCTTTCGAATGGATTCCCGACTGGGGAACCAAAAGGCCAATATCGGTGATAGGAATCTTAATAATCCTCCAACATATGCCACAACCACCACAGGGGGAAGAGGTTTGGATTTCGAACTCGATGATACACAACAACAATGGAAAGAGAAGGCCAGAGCTTTTGCAGAGGCGGTTGTCGAACCGGTCGTAGATGAGGTCGAGAAAGAGGGGAAGTTCTCGACTGACCTTTGGATCAAGTTGAAGGAAGAAGGACTGGCGGCAGTTCCCATACC
>JAZGCT010000020.1:0-5485 GCA_036477085.1 Thermoplasmata archaeon
TTCGACTTTGAGAAGGAGAAACTGGACTGTGTCAAGAAAGAGCTGCTGGTCGCCGATGAGAAGTTCAATAGGTCCGTGAGCGACCATGAGGATTATGTCAGACTTATCAGCCAGATCGATACCAAGAAGGGGACAATAGCTGAAATCACCGAGAAGATTGATGGAAAGGAACTGGAAAGCAAGGACTCCAAAGAGCTGAAAGAGAAGGTGAAGACGCTCGAGAAGGACGTGAGGAACTACGACAAACTGGTCGCGGAGAGGGAGGAACTTACCAAGCTGGAGCAGAAGAGCGCCTCACTGAAGAAACAGCAGGTGCTCCACAGCAGGCAGAGGGAGAACATAGAAAGCGAGTTCCGGGTGAAGGTCGCATCCATCAACAAGCGCGTGAAGGCGTACAACGAAGAGATCGGGGAGCTAACAACTGACATCAACGCCGATGAGGCCTTTGGTCTTCTGAGAACCGAAGGGTCATTGACCGAGAGGATTGACAGAATCAAGAAGGAGATCGACTGGCTCAAGGACAACAAGGCGCTGGTGAAGGAGATAGAGACCGAAGGTAGGGACGCGGAGAAAGAGCTGCAGGAGGTCGGCGAGAAGGTTTCCAAGATTAATATCGACTCATTCACCCTGTCCAAGACAGAGAAGTTCATCACCGAGCTAAGTGAGGATGTGGAGGGGGAGAAGAAAAGACACGATGAAGCGGTCTCCAAGATAGAGAAGGATATTGTGGGCCTCACCAAAGAGGTCGGGAAGATCGGCTATGACGAGAAGAAGGAGCAGAGACTAGGAGAGATAGCTCCACAGATCGATGAACTGAAGAACAAGAAGGAGGAGCTGGACGAGGCAAGGGTGAGACTTGACAAGATGGGCGACGTCACCAAGCTCCTGGAGGACCTAAACTCTCAGAAGGAGAAGGAAGAGAAGGCCCTGAAAGAGGCGGAAGAGCTGGAGAAGGAGAAGAAGGTCGCCGAAGAGAAGTACGAGAAGAGCAAGGAGAAGCTGGAAGAGCTCAGAACCAAAGAGAAGGAACTGGACAGAGAGATCCACGGGATGAAGGTCAAGATCGAGGAACTCCAGAAGAGGATAACCGAGCTGGAAGCGGATACCAAGAAGCTTGCAGATGTGGAGAAGGAGACCGAGGGGCTGAGGGCCAAGAGCGAGGTGTACTCAATCCTCAAGGACAACATCCTGCACCGGAAGGGTGTGGTGATGTACGCGATTAACCAGTTGTTGCCGACGTTGGAGATAGAGACCTCACAGAACCTGTCGGAGCTTACTGATGGGCGGTTCAGCCGGGTGCAATTGAGGACGCATGAGGAAGACCGCGGTTATGGTGTCAAGATAGAGGTCGAAGGCCCGGACGCGGAATGGCATGATGTAGCGGAGTTCAGCGGCGGTGAGAGGACACAGATAAATGCCGCATTGAGGTTCGCGATAGCGAAGGAACTGGCCAGCATGCCGCAGGTCGGTCGGACTTATGGTAGAATGAAGACACTTTTCATTGATGAGGGGGACCTTGGATCATTAGATACTGAGACCAATAGAGACCTGTTCGTACAGAAGCTGTTCAACATGGGGGAGTTCTTTGACAAAATCATACTGATAACACACTTGGTGGAGGTTGCCGACAGGTTCCAGGGGCAGATAAGGATCTACATGACGCCCGAGCAGGAGTCGAGGATTGAGGTAATCAGATAATTCATTTTCACTCACCTCCCCCATTTTCACTTATATATGACTTCGAACACAACACTCCATTCAGATGAATATGGATGCAGGTGGAGGGAACCACAGCGTCCTCTTGGATGGGATCAAGTCCCAACTGGGGGACATCTCCCGCTTCAGGGAGGAGCACAAGATAGACTTCAACGCCATCAGCTTCAAGGGCTTTGGCCCTTCAGAAGATGCACTGGACATGGTGGCCATTGATGGGTCATACACTTTTCTCCTGAATGTCTCAAGCATGTGGCTTGGCATCGTGAGGGTCGGTGCGCTCAGATACTCGCATAAGGACGACGGTTACCAGTTGGTCGATTCGGAAGCGGTCGACGTGCCGGTCATGATCTCCACCTGGAAGAGCATAGTGAACTCGCAGAGCGAGAGGCACCGGATGATCTTCGAGCACAAAGGCAGTTCCACCCAGGCCCATAAGGAGATGATGAACGAGTTCAGGTACTGCATAGAAGGGGAGGTCGCTCTTTCGGCCTGCAGGAAGAACAGGAACTGCATTGTGGCGATCGATGGGGCGCTCGCATCCTACAACCCGGACACGGACTGGATGGGTGATGTGGTGCAAGCCTGCGAAGAGAACGAGAACATACTGATCGGCATCTCAAAGGATTCCCACACACACGCTTTCAACAACCCCAGAAGGGACGAGGAGATATTCAGGATTGGCAACGGCATAGCGTATGTGAGGGTGCCAGAGTATTTCGAGAACAACCATCGAGGAACGCTGTACGGCGCCATCCACTTCGCCAAGTTCCACAAGGACGCCCCCAAGTGGTTCAGGGTGGACATCGGGACGTTCAAAGAGGAGCCGGGGTTCGTTCTTTCCAACGTGGCTGCTTACTCCAATTCCGGCCTCTGTCTGGGCTATCCATATCCACTGCTGGAGGC
Organism: Thermoplasmata archaeon; assembly: GCA_036477085.1. Classification (GTDB taxonomy): domain Archaea; phylum Thermoplasmatota; class Thermoplasmata; order RBG-16-68-12; family SOIM01; genus JAGLME01. The sequence goes on from JAZGCT010000020.1 coordinate 2,620, forward strand.
GCACAGGTTCGCGGTCACGGTGAGACAGTTCAAGAATGTGTTCGAGGACATGATGTTCGATTTAACGGAGGGTTCCGGTCTATCGGTGGGGGACATACTGGATGGTTTGACATTCACCGAGGGCAACAGGAAGAGCGCTTATCATGGATACATAGATAAAGTGAGTCGTGATCTGAAATGAAGGCTAAGATAGGAGAGATAATATCGGCATCTGTATCAGAGGGACTGGAGGTCAAGCTGGAACTGGACAACCCGGAGGACCTGAGGATAGGTTACCCCATCATAGTCGAGGGGAATTCGTATGAGTTCTACTGCATCGTGGAGGACGTGGTGAACAAGAACACGGACATCGCGGAACGGCTGGCAGGTTCGGCTTTGAGGGATTCCATAATACCATCGGGTACCACGCACGAGGGTTACGGTGGAAGGATATTCTATTCAAAGGCGATCTTGAGACCGATCCAACTGATAGACAAGGAGACGAACGAACTCTCTGAGGCCCAGACGATACCCCCATACTTCGCCGAGGCCAGACATGCCACCAGAGATGATGTGGAACGCATCTACGAGGTCAACAAGCATTCCGCTCCGGTCGGTTCCATCAGAGGCGTGGAGGAGTTCATGGTCCATCTGGACTTCAAGAAGTTGACCGAGAAACCTTTCGGGATATTCGGTAGAACGGGCATGGGCAAGAGCATCCTGAACAAGCTGGTGTGTCTCGGGATACTCGCCAAGAGATCCGGTTCGGTGCTCATCTTCGACATGCACAGCGAATACGGGATCTACTCGAGAGGGGACAACATGGAGGGGCTGAAGTACTACTTCCCGGAGAGGGTGGAGGTCTTTTCACTTGACCCAAAGAACACCGAGGCGAAGCCGTTCATAATCAATCCCAGGGACATCCGGCCGGAGGACCTCATAGTCTCCATGAGGGACCTGACCCAGAACATGCGTGACGCGATATACGAGGTGGACAGGACCAGAGGCGCCGAGGACCTGGTAAGAGCCATAAGGAACATCGACCCGGACAATATCGACGAGGGCAAGATCCACCTTTCGGTGATCAATGCTGTCAAGAGAAGGATAGGAAGGCTGGACAGGTTCTCGTTCGTCAGGGGGGGGAAGGACACCTTCAAGCAAATGGTCGAACTGATCAAGGATGGTAAATCCATCGTTATTGACTTTGGAGATTACGGCACGGACCAGATGGTCTATCTCTTCGTTGCGAACATCCTCGCGAGGCGGTTGTTCAATCTCTATGTGGAGAAGAACATGGAGAGTTCCAGGTTGGTCGTGTTCTTGGAGGAGGCGCACAAGTTCCTAGAGCCAGAGATCGCTTCGTACACCATCTTCAGCAGATTGGCCAGGGAGACCAGGAAGTTCAATTTGATCCTTGCATTGGTGGACCAGAGACCTTCGAGGATAGATGACGAGGTCAGGAGCCAGCTAGCGAATAGGTTAGTGATGTCCATGAAAGAACCTTCAGACATTTCCTCCTCACTTGCAGGGGTTCGGGACAAGTCGATGTGGGAGACCATCATCGGAACGATCCCGGCCAGAACAGTGGCGGTCATGGGGGATGCCATCAGGATCCCCACGGTGATCAATATAATGGATTACACACCGGAGAATGTGAGGACCCACATAATCGGGGAGAGTGACACTATTTCGAACGACAAGATCGACAAGATAGCGAAACAGGCGACCACTGTGCTGGATTTCTAACAAATGCTCACATATTCAAAGGCATGCTCGGCAACGCTCTCGTCATCAAGTGAACTTATGAAATCGTCCTTGGAACGGATTGGCCTGGACCTGAATATCCTGGCTGCCCTCTTTGACCCGATTCCGGGAATGGATGCAAGCGCGTCCAGTGATGCAGCGTTAACGTCCAAAGGATGCTCGATGCCGGTTATGCTCCTCCGCCCGTGATCGACGATGATGACCCGTAGGAATTCGTCCAGTTCAGTTTTGTAGGGTATTCCAATCAATATAGGATAAGAGCCGATCTGCCTGCCGAACGTGGTCTTGCCCCTTGCCAGTTCCATGTAGACATCCTTCATTACCGTCTTCTTCGGGACCACCCTCTCGAGCATGGGTCTGTCAATCTCTTCCCTGACCTTCTCCTTGAACCTGCGGAACTCTTTGTAGTGCTTTCGAACCGGGAACTTGCCCCTGACCTCCAGGACCTGCCTGATGTTGATCCTCCTTAGCAAGAGGCCGGAATCCAGAACGCTCTTCAGGAACCTGAAATTGTGCTCAAAGGTCTTCTTGGTCTCTCCATCGAGTCCGGAAATGAAGTTGATTCCCGGCAATAATGCGGGAAGTCCGGTTGGACCCCTTACAGCCCCCACTGAGTTCACTATCTCAATCGCCTTCATGACATCCTCTGACTGGGCGTTGAGGTTGTTCTTTTCAATTACTTTCGGATCTGCACTTTCCATCCCAAACGAAAGGACGTTGCCACTGGTACAATACCTTACAAGCAGTTTCAGGACCTCCTTGGACTTATCCGGATGAGCTGCGATTACTGCTGGATCCGCATTATCGGTATGCAGCACTCTTAGATTGGGTGAAACGTTGTGTATTCCCATCAGAAGCTTTTCGATTCGGGATGGGTTCGGTTCTGGCGTCTCGGTCTCGCCAATTCCTTCTGCGTCGTAACAGAAAAAACATGCCTGGCCACCGAGCCTGAAGTTTGTGACGCCGTTCTTACCGAGTTCGCCAATCTCTTTGATGACGTCCTCGGGGTCACGGTAGAAAGGTTTCCCGTACATGGGTTCGATGCAGAAAGAGCACCCTCCGGTGAAGTACCTGGCACAGCCCCTGGACATGTCTATCTCCGCGATCAGTGGCTGAGGGAAAT
>JAZGCT010000200.1:0-8446 GCA_036477085.1 Thermoplasmata archaeon
CGACGTTCTGTTATTCAATTACAGAATGGACATTTCTGTGTGGATTCTGTCACGGCGTAACAGAAGGGATAGTAATCGGTTCGAGTCCGCCCAGGCTTATTGGAGAATGCCCGAGCCGGAATTCGAATCCGGGTCCGAGGCTCCGCAAGCCTCTAGGATATCCAAGCTACCCCACTCGGGCTCGAACTGGAATCGTGTCCTGATTTAATTCACTTTTCCAAAAAGGTATTCGAGAGGCTACTCCTCGTACTGTTTAGCCTGCTCCTCGGTGGCCTGCTCGTAGTCCGATATCCTTTTCTTGTACTCGTCCGCGACGATCTTGCTGCCCTGGGTCGTGATGGTAATTATGAACTTGTTGGGACCGGTCCATTCGACCTCGATGTTTCCCTCCTTCTCAAGCTCCCTCAGCTCTTCCTCCAACGCTTTGTATTGAACTCCCCGGATCTCCTTGAAGAAGTCCTCGCGCGCGGCACCCAGATAACCTCTCCTAGCGACCACGCTTAACACTTTCCAGCTGAAATCGTCCATTGTCCCTCGACCAGTGATTTGAATTGAAACCACGCTATTTATAGATTACCCAAAGGCTCCAGTGCTCTCTCTGCGTTGTTCCTGGTATCTTCCATAGACCCACTAGCTTCCACCCTTCTGAGTATCCCCTTTTCCGTGTAGAATGACACCAGCGGCGATGTCTCCTCCTTGAAGACCTCCAGCCTTTTCCTGACCGTCTCCTCCTTGTCGTCTTCCCGGATTGTAAGGCTCGAACCGCACTTGTCGCAGACATCCTCAGACCCGGGTGGATCGTTGATGATGTGATAGACCGCTTCACAGTTGGGGCACACCCTCCGTCCTGACATTCTCCTGACTATCTCCTCGTCCCCCACTTCCAGGTACAGAACGATGTCCAATCCTTCGGTAGATACCAGGGCCCTGGCCTGGCGCATGGTGCGGGGGTACCCGTCCAGAAGGAATCCGTTCTTGCAGTCCTCTTCCCTCAACCTGGCTTCCATCATCTTGATGACGACGTCGTCCGAGACCAGTCTCCCCTGGTTCATGTCCTCTTGCGCCAGCATTCCAAGTTCTGTTCTATCCGCAACGTGCTTCCTGAGCATGTTCCCGGTAGATATCCTGGGTATGCCGAACTTGTCAGAAATCCACTTGGCCTGGGTGCTCTTTCCGGAAGCGGGAGGACCGATAAGTGCGATGTTCATCGACACAGAAAAAGGACTATGGCTTAAATCGTTTTGTACGACTAGAACAGATGCTCGGCCACGACCTTGGCTTCACCGCCGACCGTACATTCGATGATCTCGATCCCCAGCTCGTCCAGGCTGCTCTTGACCTCGGCCACGCGGTCGGGGAAGGTGTTGACATACACGGTAGCACCAGTATCTATCGAGAAGAATGCGGGAACACCCTCATCCCTGAGTGTCCTGACCTTCATTATCACGCTGAGGGTCTCGGGCCTCCAGAGAAGAAGCTCCCCGACGCCCGTCATGGTTATCCCGTGAAGAAGCAACGTATCCCTCTCGGCCAGCTGACATATCTTGCCCACGTCGCCGGTCCTGATCGCCAGTTCCATCTTGTCCACCATCCTCGGCATCTCTGCGAGCCTTGATCGGAAGTACGGGGAGGAGAGAGCCTCCCTGTGGGCGTCCTCTGTGCTCTTGTAGGCGGGTATCAGTGCTATCAATATCCCCATCTGGAGTTCCTCGGAGATCATCTGGACCGAATAGGAATCGGAGTCGCTGAGACCTTTCCTCCATCTTGAGAACGCACCTGTAACGGAGCGTGCAGCGGACCCGGCGCCAAGTCTGGCTATCCTGGATATCTCTTGCAGGTCCAGTTCCATGCCGGCTGCATCGGCCGCCGCAACGGCAAGAGCCGCAAAACCGGATGAGGAAGCGCCAAGTCCTACGTTGGAAGGGAAGTTGTTCTTGGACTGCATCTTGAAGTTCTGTTCGATCCCTGACCTTCGCATGACGGCTTCTACGACCGTGCAAACGCGTTCCAGTTCCCTGCCATGAACTGGATCACCATCTATGAAAACCTCGCTCTCCGGGAAGTCCCCGAACTCGAATGTCGTGTGGGTCTGGAGCGGTGCTGTGCATACTGAAATTGAATCGTGGAATGGCAACCTGAGCGCAAAGTCCCTCAGGCCGTGGTATTTGATCAGCCCTTGGATCGGATGCGCCACTGCAGATGACTTCATCACTTTCCTCCCATTCTCTTGAGTGTGTCAGGAAGCTCATCGAACCTGGTGATTATGGCGTCGACCTCCCTGCCCAGCTCGCCCCTACCGTCGATGTCGTAAAGGATGCCTTTCATCCCCGCCTTTCTTGAAGCCAGTACATCTGTGACCACGTCGTCTCCCACATGAGCCGCGTCCTTGGCCTTCACCCCCATGCTGCCCAGAGTTCTGTTGAAGATGTTGCTTTGAGGTTTCCTTATCTTCATGTCGCTCGAGAATGTGAGCTCGTCGAAGTACTGCAGGATGCCCAGCCTCTTCATTACCTCTTTCATGCCCCTTCCTGCGGTCCTACCAGTGTTGGATATCAAACCCAGGGAATAGCTTCTATCTTTCAGCTCTTTCAAAGTGTCATCGATTCCGTCCGATAGCGACGGCATGTTTTCCAGCAACGCGTCCCCATACGGCGTCTTCAACACCTCGTACAGTTCCTTCCTGCCTTTCTTTATTCCAAGACAATCCAGCAGCATCCTGATCTGGGTCCTCTCGGTCACGTCCTCCCATCTGGACCAGACCTCCTCCAACATGAAGTCGTGGGAATGGTACCCGACCTTCACCTCATCGAGCGAGATCTTGTGATCGTTATCGTTGAGGGCCTTCCAAGTGTCTCGGATCCTTATCATCCTGGTGCGGCGGATGAACTTGTCGTCCGGCTCGTATATCAGCGTGTGCCAGAGGTCGAATGTAACCGCTTTGATCATGTGTCGCCTCAGATGTCCAGGAGGACCTTGAGATAGCCCTCTTCCTGGTTGACTTCAAGCATGTGATAGGTGACGGCCTTGACATCGTCCTTGAGCTCGTGCTTCTCTCTGTCGATCGTCTCCCCCCTGACCTTGGCATCAAGGGAGAGGCCGTCGATCTCTACATCGAACTCCGAGAGCAGGACATCCTGGGTCTCGTGAAGGAAGATAAGTTCCCCAAGCCAGTCCACGAGCAAATTCTCCAGGGTGTCGGATTCCACTTTCACGTCGAACTCCCCGACCGGCTCCACTTTTGAAACATCGGTCATCACGTTGAACATCCCCAGAGCTGCGTTGGCGAATGACTCTTCCAAGGTCTCACCATATGCCTTTATCCCTATGTCCGCGGTGTGCTCGATGAACTCGTACTTCATGATACCCAACCATTTGGTTCACACTAATTCAATTTTGCGTTATCTTTTTATGCAATCTCCATTCTCCCTGGGTCGGGAACATGAACATCTGCATCATCGGGGGAGGGTTCATCGGTTCGACCATAGCCAGAGAACTTGAGAAGATGGAGGAGATCGGGTCCATTCTGATCGTGGACAGATACAGGGAGAGGGTCGGGGAACTGGCGAAGGAGTGCAAGAAAGTGAGCTATGCTCCCGACCTGGATTCAACACTCGACAAAGTTGACCTCGTGGTGGAATCGGCCTCTCAGGAAGCGGTGACAGAGTATGCCCCCATGGTCTTGGGGGCGGGGAAAGACCTGGTGGTTCTGAGCGTTGGCGCCTTTGTGGACCAGGTCTTTTGGGAAGAATGCAAGTCGCTGGCAAAGGAGAACGACTGCAAGTTGTACATTCCCTCTGGAGCTGTCTGTGGCACTGACGGTTTAAACTCCGCCTCCGTGGGCAGGATAGACGAGGTCGTTCTGATCTCCTACAAGCCGCCATCCACGTTGAAGGACGTGGAATACCTCCAGAAAAAAGGGATCGACCTGGATGCGATCGAGAGAGCGAAGATCGTCTTCAACGGCCATGCCAAGGACGCCGTCAGATACTTCCCGAAGAACATCAACGTGGCGGCGACCATCAGCCTGATAGGACTGGGCTTTGAGAAGACCGCAGTGAGGATAGTGGCCGACCCCAACATAAGAAGGAACATCCACAGGTTGATCGTGAAGGGAGAGTTCGGGGAGATCGAATGCAATGCAAGGAATCTGCCTTCCAAAGAGAACCCCAGGACCAGCATACTTGCCGCTCTGTCCGCGATAGCAACTGTCAAGAAGATCGTCGGTCACGTGTGGATAGGCGCCTAGACGGCCCTTTTCTCGCCCCAGATTATCTTGTGAAGTTGTGGGAGCACCCTGGCATTGAGCTTGTCCTTGATCACCCAGTCAACGAGTTCCTTTAGATCGTTACCCCAGACCGGCTGCATGATTATCTGGCCGATGGGTTTGTATTTGGAGATGATCTCTTTGGCGTAGTCGTAGTCCTTCCGGTCGGAAATGACGAACTTCAGTTCATCCGCAGGACCCAGGAGCTCTATGTTGGAGAAATCCATCTTCTCGTGCATCTCGGACGAGGGGCACTTGATGTCCAGGACGATTCGCATGGTGTCGACGCATGGGAGTTCTTCTATGGGTATCGCTCCGCTGGTCTCCACGGACACGAAGTAATCCCTTTCCAGCAGTCTCTCAAGCAGGGTGAAGGTGTCCTTCTGCGCAAGGGGTTCACCACCAGTGACGCAAACGCGGGATACACCATAACCTTCGACCTTCTTCAGTATCTCATCGATGGACATCTCCTCTTCTTCGGAAAACGCATACAGAGTGTCGCACCATCTGCATCTCAGAGGGCAACCGGAGGTCCGAACGAACACGGTTGGTGCCCCCATGTCCAGACCCTCGCCTTGAATGGAATGGAATATCTCACAGATCTTCATGTCTCATACTCCAGCGGATCTTTCAGCCCGAGCTCTTCGAACCCTTTCAACCTGAACATGCATGAATCGCACTTGCCGCAGGCCTTCTCCCCCCCTTCGTAGCAACTCCATGTGAGCTCAAAAGGAACCTCCAGTTCCCTCCCCTTGGATATTATCTCCGACTTGGCCATGTTGATTATCGGATATTTGAGCTCTATCTGCCTGCCTTCAGCTCCCCTCCTGGTACCGAGGTTGGCCATGTTCTGGAATGCCTTGAGGAACTCCGGTCTGCAGTCTGGATAGCCCGAATAATCCTGAGTGTGTGCACCAATGTAGATGAAGTCCGCATGAACGGTTTCCGCCCAAGAAAGAGCGTAGCTCAAGAGGACGATGTTCCTTCCTGGAACGTAGGTCGGTGGTATGGTGAGGGTCATCTCTTCAACGGCACCGTGTTCGGGTATGGGCTCTTCTTCCCTGGTGAGCGCAGACTCGGCAACCTCCTCCAAAGGGATCCTGAGGATCATGTGCTTCTTCACACCGAAATGCTCTGCGAGCGTCTTCGCGCTCTCCACTTCCTTCTCATGCCTCTGGCCGTAGTCGAAGGTCAATGCGTAGACATCGTCGTTCTCCTGCTTCGCTAGGGCCAAGGTGACGCACGAATCAAGACCTCCGGACAGTAACACAACCGCACTGCTCATGCCAACACTTCTCACCTTAATCTCAAAGCCGTTTTCTCGCAAAGGCTCCCTGGCCGGGTCCCTCGTCGACCCCTATTGATATCTCTTTGATCCGGTCGTTCAGTTCGACCTCTTCCAGGAATCTCTTGAGTAGGTACTTGGAAAGCTCCTCCGCGCTCGTGTTCGGCGTATCCAGGATAACGACATCGGTGGTAGGGAAGGTGTATCTCTTGTCGCCCACCCGGACCTGAACATCGTCACCGACCTTCACTTTGACAAGGTCGCTCTTACCCGGCAGTATCACGCGGTGGTCGAGCTCGTTCGCGAACTTTCTGAGGGTCTTTTTGATCTCCAAGAAATCCATGATCATGCCGTCCTCGTCCTGCTCCCCCACTATGATCGCGTTGATGGAGTAAACGTGTCCGTGCATTCGCTCGCATTTCTTGTGACGGGGGACGAAATGACCTGCCGAGAACCTTATCCCAGCGTCCCATCCATTGATGCTGATTTCCATGTTGTTGTAGATGAGAATAAATGGTATAAAGATATCTGAATGACCAAGTCAAGGATGTTTCTGAGTCCAAAAGGGGTAGGCTATGTCTCTGTACTGATGAGAGAGTCGATTCTTCTTTCGATTTCTTCAGCTTTCCCGTAGTCTTCAGGTGCCCGCGTTATGGTGAACACTGTTGAGGACCCTCCTCCACCCTGAAATATGCGCAAGGAGATGTCGCGGCCTTCGACCTTGTAGGATGGTATCGGTCCGACCCACTTCGAGCCTTCTTCGACTTCCGTTTGACTCAATCCAAGCGACCCAAGGGCTTTGAAGACCCTCCCCTCCAAATCTTGCTTCTTGATGCGAACCGTCCTTCTTCTCACTCTTTCCTCTTTCTGCCTCTTCTTGATGATTCCAACCACGATGTGAACGATTGGAAGTGTAAGGATTGCTGCTATCCCAATGATGACACTAAGCAGTATGGTTTCCCAGGTTTCGGACAAAGGTGCATTATGACGATAAATCCCGCTCCAATAGAAGGAAAGTGAGAAGAGAAGGGACATTGCTATAATACCCGAAAAACCAAAAAGCGCCAAACGCTCAACAACGCCAAAGGGATTCAGCTTGTTGGGATCAATCCATAATCCGATGCCGGCACGATTCGACCATCTGATTAGTATCCCGAAGATTCCGAAAGCCCCAAAGAGAGATGCTAGATAAGCGGGAAAACAGATGAAGTGCAGTTCATACATAGCCAAAAGAGGTAATGGCATAGTAGCCATGAATAGGAATAATCCCCATCCCATCAATTCTATTGTAGTATTGAGTCTGGCCACGTACACCGCATATGCATCCGAATTCTCCGTGTTCATGGAATTCTTCCTCCAGAGCAATCAGTCTCCGAGAACGATATCTCATTCCCCGACTTCAGAGCCAGTAATCTCATCAAACGCATACTCCTCCCACTTCCTCTTGCCAAGCACAATCTCAGCCTCCACCGGAGTGATGATAGACTTCTTATGAAGCGCAAAATCGTCAATCGCAATTCGCGGACATGCAACGGATACGAAAGCATCCACATCGAGCCCGATGAGATAGTCCGGATTGAGATTGTCCAGCAGGAACAGAACTGCCTTCTTTCCTTTCTTCTCAAGGTCTTCCTTTATCTTGCGAGCCAAACCAAACCGGTTCTGACCGATCTTGGATGAAACGATGATTCCGAATGTAGAGGCGGAGGCCAGTTCGGTGATGATAGCATGCCGTTGCCTGAGGATCCTATCCCGGAACTCGGCCATATCCCTGACCTCGTTCATCTCCGGATCGACGACCAGGACGTCCTTTCCGGTGGCTAATGAAATGCCAAGGGGATGGAAGTTACCCTCCCCGACGTAGAGGAACTGCTCAACATCTTCTGCAACGGCCTTGGGCGCGGAGAAGTTACAGCCCAGGATCTGTCCGGGATAAGCGACCCGGGAGTCTCCTTCACCGACATGGACCTCCAGACCATTCTGTTCCAGGAATCCTTTGACGGTTGGTAAAAAAGGAACGTATTGAATAGCGGCTGTGATGGCGACAGACTTCTTCAGCTTGGGCAGGGCCTCCTCAAGCAGGGGCAGAACGTCCAAGTCGGAAGAGAGTTCGATGAACAACACGTCCTTATCTGGCACGGAAATAGGTGCATGGCCGAAATGGACCAGTAAATCCCCACGGAAGGCGGTCAGGTCGCACGCACCGTAGCACGGATCAGCAGAAACGACCACCGTTACATTCCCTCTTTCTTCGAGTTTTCCAGCCACCCTGGCAGCATCTTTCTTGAGGCCTTCAGGTAACTGGAGGACGACGGTTCTGGATCCCCTCCTTTCGATCTCATCGAGTATCCTCTGGATCTCCCAATCCGAAATCATGGCTCTACCTTACCTCTTGTTACATCCTCCAAATCACGAACGAACGAATCAACAACCTGCCTGGTGACATGCGACATTACCACCACCCTGAGACAATCGGGATGCCTTGACATTGACACTTTCCAGTTCTTACCATCCAGTTCTTCACGCACCTTTGCAGGACCATCAACGAGTATTCCGCATATGTTCATGACCGGCTCTATAGGAACACCAAGGCCGATCCTCTTCACCTCACTGGCCAGGTACAATGTGTTCTCCATGCACTTCTTGACAATCTCACGGTACCCTTCTCTGCCCAGAGTTCTCAATGTGAAGTACAAAGAAGCAACTCCAGCACTGCTTCGAGTTCCCAGTAATGAGGTTGAATGAAGGCTGGTGAGATAGGGGGACTCCACGGCAATGCTACGAAGGTCCTCTTCTCGTCTCAGAAGGAAAACGCTGGATGGTATGGTAGACATGCCCATCTTGTGACCATCGAGGACAATTGAGCTTACCCCATCAAGTTCGAAATCGAAGGGTTT
>JAZGCT010000201.1:0-9755 GCA_036477085.1 Thermoplasmata archaeon
GGTATGGGTGTGGGTTGGCTTGTTGATGTCGGTGTGATTATGATGTTTGTGGCGTATGTGGTTGTGGGAGTGGTTTTGTATTGGTTATATCGAGCGGGAGGGAAGAAGGGAGAGGAGTTGATGAGGGAATCTATGGTGGTGGAGGCTGTCAGGATTTACAGATGGGCGAGAAAGGGGTAGTGTGTTTTTCTCTTAGGCACGATTCGTAAGGTATAAGTGTATTCATTTCGATAACTTTATATTTCATCAGTATCCTTCTTAGCGCAGGTGCATTCTTGGCCGATGACGAATCTCTCCGGTGCAGCATATGTGGATATCCAAATCCACCGGGCACTGCCGTTTGTGGCGAGTGCGGTAACAAGTTGGCCCCCTCTACTGATGATAGAATCGAAGAGGAAGAGATAGATAAGTTGCTCGAGGATCTGGGAGAGATCGGAGAACTTTCTGCTCCGCCAAAGGATAAGGGCGGACTCGACATCGAGAAGGAGATCGTTGACGAGCTCTTGGATTCGCTTCTGGTCGAGGAGGAAGGGGCCGAAGAGGAACTATTCGAGTGCCCGATGTGCGGTACGACACTTTCCTCGGATGCGGTTGTCTGCAGCAATTGTGGTGTTGAGTTCGATACTCCTGCACCCGCGATCGATGAGGAGATCCCTCCTCCGTCAGGTGGAGAGGTCGCTGAGGAGGAATTCGAAGCCCCTCCAAGCGTGGAGGTATCCGAGGTCGACGTGTCCAAGGTCAGAGGCATGAGCGGTAGGATGATCGATTTCGTTGTCATTGGAACCATCGTCGGCCTTCTTGCAGTGTTCTTTGGATTCGGCATGTATTCCGCTGCCTCGATCAGCGCTGTTTCCTTGGGAATGTTCGGCGGGGTGGCTATTGCTGGTATGGTCGTGGGACTGTTATTGTTCAGGATAAGTACCTCGGCTATGGCCCAGGGCGACAGGCTGGTGAAAGAAGGACGATACTCTGATGCAATAGAATACTACAACAGAGCAATTCGAACGGGCTCAAAGCCTTCCACCGCATGGTCCAGCAAAGGGGTCGCGTTCAAGAGGATGAACGAGTACGAGGAAGCCCTCAGGTGCGAGGACATTGCCATCCAGATGAACGAGAAGAACGAGTTTGCCTGGTGCAACAAGGGTGACGTGTACTTCAAGCTCGGAAAGTATAAGGATGCAGTTGCGTGCTACGACAAGGCCCTGAAGATTAGGCCCCGGTACGCCATAGCATGGAACAACAAGGGTGCTGCGTTTGCCAGACTGGATAAGTTCGCCGAGGCAAAGAAGTGCCATGACAAGGCCATCAAACTCAAGCCCAAGTACATTGCGGCCTGGTTGAACCGCGGAGAGGTTCTGGTCCGGCTGGGTCAGAGGGATGAGGCCGAGAAATCGCTGAACAGGGCCAGATCCCTTGGGGCTTAGCCCAAATATCCTTTTGCCACTAGAAACGTCTCGCGACTGCTGGATGTTGAGGCTTTTGGTGAGTGCGATTGACTTGACTCGAACAGCTTGGAGGTTCTCTTGGCGTATTCAGGGAACATGTCCCCTTGGAAGACTTTGACGACTAAGCATCCCCCTCTTCCCAGCGTCTGGCTTGCAAACTTCAGTGCGCTCTCGGCCAGGGACATCGATTTCCCATGATCGACGTGCTTGTTTCCGCTCAGCCTTGGAGCCATGTCCGATAAGACAACATCCACTTTCCCCTCTATCTCTTCAAGGACGGCTTCCATTGTCGCAGGGTTCGACAGGTCGCCCCTCACCAATCCGACACCCTCGATAGGTTCCATTCTCTTCCTGTCCACGGCAATCACTACCCCCTTGGGTCCCACTAACTCCAGTGCAACCTGGGACCATCCACCGGGTGCTGCTCCAAGGTCCACCACGACATCCCCTTCCGTGATGATGGAGAACTTCTCGTTGATCTGAATGAGCTTGTACGCCGCTCTGCTCCTGTAGCCTTTAGCCTTCGCTTTCCTGTAGTAGCCGTCCTTCTTCCTCTGCTTCACCCAGCTTTTGGTCATTCCGGTCACCATCAATGCCACGGATATTAACCGTTTTGGTCGCTCTGCTAAGCGTCCACACCCGCTGGACACCGAAAATATTAAGGTGCCAGGCGACAAAATAGTATAGTTAGACAAAGAAACCCAGGAGGAGTCGATGAGGGATGATTGAGAGCGATGAGATAACCGATCTCGAGAACCGCCTTGATTGGATAACGGGCAGGAGACCCGCCGTCAAGATAAAGAAGGTCCGTCGCCCCCTTAAGATAACTGAGTACAATGTGAGAGCTCTGTTCAACATGAGCATGAGGGAACTGCTCTACATACTCTGCCGTGAACTGGAATATGTAGTGGTCAAGAAGAAATCTAGCATTGAAGTTATACGATAGTGAGTAATTTATCGGGCACCGGTCCTGACTCTCAGCGGAGCCGTTGCACTTTTGGGAAAATCTAAATCCTCTCTCTGCCTACAGTCTCGTACGTGTTCGCATGGTCAAAACATATTCCGAGGCCGGGGTCGACATAGGAAAGGAAATCGAGTCCATCGATGCCATTGTCGGAGAGCTCAAGTACCGGAGGACCGGATTTGGCGAGGTCTTGGACATCGGACGGCATTTCACGGGTCTGGTGGATTTTGGGGAACATGCTCTCTCGCTGTGCACGGATGGTGTGGGTACCAAGCTGATCGTTGCAAATGCGATGAAGAAGTGGGACACCGTGGGCATCGACTGCGTCGCGCTGAACGTCAATGACATGATATGCGTCGGGGCCGAACCTTTGGCGTTCGTGGATTACCTGGCTGTCAGCAAGTATGATACCGAGGTGTTCAAGCAGATAGGCGTTGGACTCAACCGGGGAGCCGAACTGGCCAATGTCAATCTCATTGGGGGAGAGTTCTCGACCGTACCCGAGATCGTCAAGGACTTCGATTTGGCTGGCACATGCATGGGCTTCGTCAAGAAAGACAGGATGATAACAGGTGGACGTGTCCGACCAGGCGACTCCATAATTGGTTTCCGCAGTACCGGGATCCACTCGAACGGCCTCACGCTTGCCAGGAAGGTGATCTACTCCTCAGGTTTCGCCAACCATGCGGAGCTCCCGATCGGACACGAAAAGGTGGGGGACTCCCTTCTTGAGCCTTCCACAATCTATGTTCGACCTGTTATGGACCTCATAAAGGAGTTCGATGTCAAGGGAATGGCCAACATTACCGGAGGCGGTTTCAGGAACATCGCCAGGATGAGCTCTGACGTTGAGTTCAGAATAGACGACCCGTTCGAACCGCAGACGATATTCGAGAACATCCAGAGCCTGGGGAAGATAGATGTCAGAGAGATGTACCAGACGTTCAACATGGGCCTCGGGTTCACCGTGGCGGTTTCGAAGGACGATGCGGACTCGGTGGTGAACTTCCTGAGGGGCAGGGTGGAAGCCAAGGTGATTGGTTCGGTGGTTGAAGGCAAAGGGGTGACCATCCCGGAGAAGGATATCCACTATCGGAAGTACTAGGAGAATGTTCTATGGCAGTGAGAGATGTCAAGCTGTTATCAGACGGGTATTTCAACATTGACTATGGTTTATTGATTTATGGCAAGACGAAGTACTATGGCAAGGTGTACAAGGCCGCTTTGAAACCACTTCTCATAGTCATGGATGATGAATACATTCTGGTGGACACTGGCTTCGGGGAGCCTCCGAAGAAGGTCAGGAAGTTCTACGCTCTCGAGAAGACACCAGATCTCGCCACCAGCCTCAGAGAGAACGACTTCTCTGTGGACGACATCTCGACGGTAATCTCCACCCACCTGCATCTGGACCACACAGGGAACAACGCCCTGTTCAAGAACGCCAGGTTCATTGCCCAGGAAGAAGAAATCGCGTATGCCGCCAATCCGGACAGGTTCCAGAAGCTGGCATATCTTGAGGACACCTTCAAGACGGTCACGTACGAGCCTGTTTCCGGTAAATGTGAGATTGTGAAGGACGTCTGGGTGATCCCGACCCCTGGCCACACTCCAGGACATCAATCTGTGGTTGTGAATGGGATACAGAAGTACGTCTACTGCGGGGATGTGTGCCCTCTCAGGGAGAACTACGAGCAGAGGAACATTGTCGGTGTCCTGCACAACTCGGTCCAGGCGTTGGAATCCATCGATAAGCTCCGAGGAATCGGCGGCTATCCCATTTACAGTCACGACAATGAGCAGATGAGCCTAAAACAGAATCACTGATTGGCTATTTTCCTCTTGGGCCTGCTGCATACCGCATACTCGTCCCCATCAAAGAACACATCCTGGTCGGGGTTCTTCTGCTGCAGATCCTCGATCATCTCCAAAACATCTTTCAGGGTCACGGAATTGTCCTGCTTGTCTATCTTGTAAAGAACTTTCTTCTTCATTGGTTTCCGACCCTTCCCTCAGCAAGTCTCTCTTAAATAGCCATGAGCCCAGTTGGATTCCCCTAAACATCTTCAATGGGATATTAATATCTTTCTTCCTGACGATTTTAAACTCACTGTGAAACTTATTTATAGTTCACGTAGGATATACATAGTCAGACGTGGTTCACTACTGGATTGGCACTATTCTAGAGGTGCTTGAGTTTGGTCGCTGAAGAAAAAGGCCAGGAAAAGGACGACAATCCTGCCGTAGCGCCTGGCGGTGACTGCCCGAATTGTGGGGGTCCGCTGGACGCACCAGGAGAGTGTCCTCAATGCGACCCTGTTTCAGGTTCGGGTGATAATCCTGGGAAGGGCAACCCTGGAAACCCAGGTAAGGGCAACCCTGGCAAGGGTGATCCCGGTAACCCTGGAACCACAAAGGCGGAAGCCGTGGGCTCAGAGGCGAAAGAGAGCGTTGAGGGACTCCTGAAAGCTATCAACTTAAGCATGGCCATGGCGAAGATTTTGAGTGATGCGGGATTCAAGACCCTGGATGATCTGAAGAAGGCGTCGGTGGAGGACCTAGAGGCACTCGAGGGTATCGATGAGAAGACTGCCCGTGCCATTCAGGAGAATGCATCTGGCGTTGGAGGCAAGGCCAAACCTAAGAAGAAATCCGACGATGCTCTGAAGAAATGGCTGACTGGTGAATCCGAAGACAACGGTTTAACTGTCTGGCTGGGTGGCAATCTGACTGCCAAGAAGGGTGGCGGAACTGCTGCGGCTCCTGCTGGCGGTGACGATCCGACCATGAACGCTCTTAAGAAGTGGTTGACAGGCGAAGAGGACGCTCTGGGCGAATGGCTGGGCGATGAAGGCGACGAAGCATCCGTGGGAGGCATTGAAGCTCGTCCGTCCGAAGAGCTCTTGCAGATGGAGAGCCAGCTTTCTGCTCGCGAAGACGAACTGAAGAAGGCTGAAAGTGATTTTGAGAAGACTCGGATCGAGACCGAGAAGCTCAAGGAGACGATGGCCAGAGAGCTTGAGAAGATTCAGACCGGCGATTTCGACCCAATGAGGCTCATCGAGGAATCCGCTGAGATTAGCAGGGACCTGCAGACAGAGATTAAGAGGCGAAAGGACTTGGAGGAAGACATTGAACACATCAAGAAGGGTACTTCGGCCGTCGTCAAATACCTCAAATCACATTTGTTGAAAGGTGGCGGTGGAGGGGTCGCAAAGAAGAAGCTGGCCGAAGCCGATCTGAGGGCCAAGAAACTCGAAGCTGCACTTCAGGCCACCAAGACTCAAGTCGAAACCCTCTCAAGTGAACTGGAGAAGAAGATTGACGATGCGCCTCCCGATATCAAGGAGATAAAGCAGAAAGAGCTCGCTTTGGTGGAGAAAGAGGCCGAGGTCAAGGCTAAAGAGGATGAGCTGGATGCCCTCGAGCAAGCCTTGAAGAGTGGCGATATCACCGTTGGAGATGGCAGAGAGTTCTCAGAAGAAGAACTACACTCCAGAATGGCAGAGGAGCTACGTCAGAAAGAGAACGAGTTCCTGAAGGCCGAGGACGAGCTCAAGAAGAAGATCATCATGCTGGAGGACGAGATCCAGAAGCACAAGATCGAGGAGAAGCAACGGGAAGAGAGCGCAAGATTGAGGCAGATGGACTCTCCCGAGATCGAGTCGGAACTCCTCGCCAAGGAAAAGGAACTCCAGTCAAAGGAGAAGAGCATCCTCATCAGGGAGGATGAGATCCAGCGCCTGAAAGAAGAGCTCAATTTCAAGGAGGATGAGCTTACTAATCTGAAAGAACCTCTGGGATACAAAGAAGAAGAGATGCTCAGACGAGAGGAAGACCTGCTCTACAGGGAAAAGCTTCTCGTGCAAGAGAAGAGGAAGATGGAAAAGGCCAAGAAGCAAGGTTTCGGCGTGGAAGAGCAGGATATGAAGGATAGGCTGGAATCCCTGAAGACCGAGATCCACAGGAAGGAGGACGAGGTCAGGGCCAAGGAGAAGTACCTCAAGGCGAAGATGGAGGAACTCAGGCTCAGAGAACAGGGACTAATCGAAGAGGAGATAGAGGCCAGGGAAGAAGAGAGGGCCCTGGAGCTACAGCAGGATAAGGTCAAGACGGGAACACCGAGACTGGATGACCTGCTCCTTGGCGGCGTGCCGTTCGACTCCAATGTGCAGATCTACGGTCCGCCTTTCGTTGGAAAGGAGATCATCGTTAACGCATTCATCGCTGAAGGCCTCAAGAAGGGGATACCTGCAATTTGGGTCATTACCGAGAAGACGCCCGCCGATATAAGGGAAGAGATGAGGTTCGTTGTTTCAGGTTATGAGGAATACGAGAAGCTGGGCCTCGTTCATTATGTCGACGCGTATTCCAAGAGCATGGAAGCGGAAGAGGAGGACCAGTACGTCACGTACGTGGAAGACCCCACAGACCACCAAGGCATTATGAAAGCTGTGAACTCGGTCGCCAAGGAGTTCAAGAAGAACCACGAGTATTACCGATTGGCGTTCCGGTCGGTTTCCACACTGATAGCGTACCTTGATGTGCAGACCGCGTTCAAGTTCTTGCAGTCGTTCGCTGGCAGGAGGAAGAGGGACAAGGCGGTCTCGCTCTACATGGTCGAGAAGGGAATGCACCAGGACCAGGAGATCCAGATGATGGGGTCAATGATGGACGGGATGATAGACCTGAAGGTGGAGCAGTTGAAATCATATCTGTCCGTTCAGGGTATTTGCGATGTCCAGTCCCGCGCATGGATCAAGTACACCTCCAGCAAGCACGGTGTCAGCATTGGTTCGTTCTCGTTGGATCACATCAGGTAGTGCTGCTATATTTTTCAATATCGAATTCGAATATTCTTCAGGAAAATCAGAGGGACCGTCTATGCAACCTCGATGCCCGAGGATGGAGTTGCCGATGCTTTGCCCTTGATATTCACCTTGGGCATGGGTATGGGCGGTGGAAGTCTGACGTCCCTTGCGATCATCACGGCCTCCGGAATGCAGTTGTTCATTATCATTGTGTGTATCTCGCTGGCAACGTTGTCCGGCATCTTCCCCTCGGTTGACCATTGCTTGGCCAAGGCTGGTGCATCTCCCTCGTAGACCATGCTCCCCTCTATCTTGATCACGCCGAGACCGCTGTAAGTTGCAGTGAATCTGAAGTCAACGTTGGCCTCGCGGTCGTTCCTCTCGACTATTAGAGTAACGGTGCTGTTGTGATCAATCCGGATGTTCCTAGGTTTCTCCCCCATCTTGGAGAACCTCTTGCCGTCCACGGACGTCAGTTCAAAGTGCTTTATTGCCATCTTCTCCTTGACCATAAGGTTGGATTGAGAATAAAGAACTTTCCCTACGGTTGACCGCGAATCGACGGATTAGAACATCGTCGTGTGTCGGTGGTTTTGTGGGAAAAACAAGGGAGCCATTATATCATAGGAATATTTATATACAAATCCCTGAATATAGGCGCGGTGATAAGGGATGACTGCTAGTGGAGGACCACCGCCAGGAGCACCGCCACCGGGAGGGCCACCCCCGCCGGGGGCGCCACCGCCGTATGGATACCCGCCAGGACCGCCAGTTCCGCAGAAGACCATCAAACCCGTTATCGGGGGTCTTCTTATTCTACTGGGATCACTCGCGTATCTCTTCATGGGCGTGATGTATATCACAGCCGGAGAGATTTCCGTGGTGATGCCAGGTATGGAAGGATTCGTTAGCGATATCCTCATGATCTGTGGGATAATCGCCCTGTTGCTAGGGATAATCTCGCTGCTTGGTGGAATTTTGAGCATGATGAGGAAGGCCTGGGGACTCGGTTTGCTTGCGGGCATACTGACGATTCCCACGTTGTTGGGCCTCATTGGCTTGATACTTGTGGCAATCTCCAGGGACGAATACTAGTAGGGTGTCTTCCCCCTACCCCACCCTCTTCCTTTTTTTCCAAAATAGTAATAACTATCCCTTTCTATCTGGCTGTGGATATGACGATTGCGATCGGGATTGATGACACGGACTCTCGAACGGGTATGTGTACCACCTTTCTGGCCTCAGAACTGATCCAGGAACTTGAGGAGTACGATCTAATAGGCCTACCACGGTTGGTCAGATTGAACCCTAACATTCCCTGGAAGACCCGGGGCAACGGTGCCATATGCTTGCGCTTCGGTGAAGGAGTTGGAAAGAGCATTCCTGTTTGTCAGATCGGTGAGAAATCCTATTCCTTCTATGAAGAAGGCAAGGGAGACCTTTCATCAGGAGAGATCGAGGACCGTGTCGCTAAGGTCGTTGAGTCTCATTATCGACTGGATGATGAGAATACCAATCCAGCTTTTGTCATTCTTGACAAGGACCCTCCCTCGTCGCTATACTGGAAAGCTGTCAGTGGGATTGTGA
This sequence comes from Thermoplasmata archaeon, assembly GCA_036477085.1. Classification (GTDB taxonomy): domain Archaea; phylum Thermoplasmatota; class Thermoplasmata; order RBG-16-68-12; family SOIM01; genus JAGLME01. Next base: position 8,808 of record JAZGCT010000201.1, read on the forward strand.
GATTGGAGGAGGTCAAGGACATGATCGCCCACCTTGGCGTGCATCATATGTACAAGAACGGCAGGGGGTTGATAGGCGCGACCTCAGCAGTCTCCTGGAAACCCAAGGATTACACATACGAGGTCACCGCTTATCGGGATAGGGCCAAGTGGGGCACTCCAAGGGAATTGGTGAAGGATTCGGTCATCGCAATGGACAATGAGTTCCCATCCACGTTCAACAATTACGACTATGAGGAGGGTCACATGGCAATTGCTCCTAACTCCCCTTGTCCAGTGCTATTCGGAATCAGGGGGGATTCACTCGATGACCTGCTTCCTGCCATGTCCATGATCAAGGGAGAAGAGATTCAGAGATGGACCCTATTTCTAACGAACCAGGGAACGGACGAGCATCTGGTACGAAGGACCATTGGAAGCATTGGAGCGTATGAGTCGGTCGTCGCCGATGGGGAAGTCGTTGTTGGGACCAGGATGATCCAGGGCGGTCATCTGGTGTTCAGGATTTCTGACGGTGATGAGATCGACTGCACTGCGTATGAACCTTCGAAAGGGTTCAGGAACATCGTGAAAGGCCTTCGGGTGGGGGACAAGATAACGGTGTACGGCAGCCTCAGAGAAGATCCAAGGACAATCAATGTCGAGAAACTTCAGATTCGTTCTGTAGTGGAAGTCGATGAGAAGATTAGCAATCCCAAGTGCCCTGAATGCGGAAAGCGAATGAAATCCGTGGGAACCAACGCCGGATACAGGTGCAGAGGATGTCACACCCAGTCAGAAGAAGAGGACGCAGAAACGGTCAAAGTAGATAGAACATTGTCCCCAGGATTCTACGAACCGCCGGTCTCCGCGAGGCGGCACCTGAGCAAACCATTGAAACGGATGAAGAGCGAGCTCGAACCTAGCTGATGTTTCCAGCTCTCTTGATCACTTCTTGGAGCACATCCAG
>JAZGCT010000202.1:0-7331 GCA_036477085.1 Thermoplasmata archaeon
CCAAGAGCCAGAAAACAGTGTGAACTCAAGCACTCGGAGGGCTTAGCGCCCTATAATAATGATGATTGTGCACAAGCTCATTGGGCGTTCATCTAAATTGGGGTATAAGTAGTTTATGCGTTGAGAATGTCTGGCACCATGGCAGGTCGTACCGACTACCAGCGCAAATGAATAATACATCCTTCATGATTATTCCGCGGGTGAGACCATTCGTTGTGTGGTAACAGGAGGAGCGGGGTTCATTGGAAGTCATCTCGTTGAAAGGCTGCTGAACGAGGGCCACCATGTCGTTTGTGTGGATACCTTTGACGATTACTATTCTGGAAAGGAATTGAACATCGGGAGCATTTCGGAGCATCCCAGCTTCGAGCTCCAGAGGACCAACATTCTGGATTACGAGGCCCTTCTTGCCAGCTTCAATGGCGCAGAGATGGTGTTCCATCAGGCCGCCCAGCCCGGAGTTCGTGTCTCCATCGAGAATCCTTTCAAGACGTATTCCACCAATGTCAACGGGACTCTCAACGTGTTGCTGGCCTGTCGGGATTCCGATGTCAAGAAGATCGTCTACGCATCCTCCTCTTCGGTTTACGGGAACGGTGTTCCAAGGCCAACTCATGAGGATTTTGAGACCAAACCCATTTCTCCATACGGAGTTAGCAAGCTGGCGACCGAGCACTACTGCAGGGTCTTCGGCGAGTTATATGGGATGAAGATAATTGCTCTCAGATATTTCACCGTCTTCGGTCCGCGCCAAAGGCCGGACATGGCGATCAGGAAGTTCGTTCGGTTGATGGAATCCGGTCAGCCTGCGAACATCTATGGCGATGGAGAGCAGACGAGGGATTTCACATACATCTCCGACGCGGTCGAGGCGAATATGCTGGCCATGGGAAGCAGTAGAGCGGATGGACAGGCCGTGAACATCGGTGGGGGCAGCAGCGTCACGGTGAATCAGGTCGTTCACAAGATCAAGGAGCATTATCCAGAGTCTCCGGAGCCTATCTATCAGGAGGTCCAGCAGGGGGATGTTGACCATACCCTTTCAGACAACTCCAAAGCAAGAGAATTACTCGGCTGGAAGCCCACGGTTTCGTTCGACGAAGGTCTGAAGGAGTTCGTTGATTGGTACAGCTCGAATGTACAAGGCAAGGCCATTGGTGATTGAGTTTGGTGGAAGCTGATCAAGCTGAAGAACTGCACGAGGACATCCCTGCACCTAGAGATGTCTGGACCGCCAGAATTGCGCTTTCGATCTACTCTTTCTTCCTCATCCTCCTGGCAGGCATCGGTTTCTACATCCTCTTCTACGTCGTTCTCCTGATCTCTTTCCTCGCTCTTGTGATGCACATCGACAAACTGGAGACGTTCGAAATCGTGAACACACTGAATCTCAAGAAGAAGATGCTGCTCATATTCATCATCGCCCTTCTGACCCGGTTGGTAATGCTGGTCCAAGACCAGATAATCACCGACGACATACTCAACTACGTTCTTCGCGGGGAGATGATGCTTGACGGAAGGATCCCATACGTTGATTTCTACGGCGGAAGCAAGCCTCCCCTGCACAATCTGGTCCTTCTCACAATATCAGGCGCCCTTGGTGCTGGTGAGATCCAGTTCCGGGCCATGTTCTCCATCATCGATGCAATGATCGCTGTGCTCATCCTGTTCTTGTCCGAGAACAACCGGGGGAGCAGGTTCCTTCTTTCAGCGTCCCTGTTGTACGCCTTGTCGCCCATTAGCGTTATCACCATTGGTCTCTCTGGCCACTTCGACCCGGTACCGGCGATCGCCGTTGTTCTTTCGACTATATTCCTGATATCCAGAAGACATCGGTTGTCATCTCTGTTCCTGGGTCTGGGTCTCGCTCTCAAGGTGTTCGGTGCCGTCCTGCTGCCCTACTATTTGTGGAAGACTAAGCTACTCAAGGAGAGGGTGATGTATGCCATTCTGTTCACCATACCTATGGGCCTTTCACTTTTGGGCCTTTACATCCTATCTCCCGACGGCCCTGGATTCTACTTCAGCGAGACCTCAGGATGGGGAGGCTGGTGGTCGTTCACTCATTTGTTCTCAACGGCAATTGGTTCAGATGCACTGGGTGGCCTAAAGGTCTCATGGATATTCATGGGACTGTTCCTTCTCCTGATACTTGCCATGTACGTTTCGATCTGGAGGAAGAAGGACGAGGAGGAGAGAATGACCTTGCTCTGGTACGAGGTCGTTGTTTTCATCTCCGCCGCATACCTAGGTCTTATGATCTTGGACGGTTGGGCCCAGGCCTCTCCTGGAACTGACTTCACCCCCTCAATGGTCGTGTTCGCTGCTTATGTCATCGTCCTGAGCTTCGCTCTGCACAGATACAAGGAATCGATCTTCCCGCGGAAGCTTTCCGGTGGAAGGACCGAGAGGATACTCATCATCACGAGCCTCGCCATAATCCTGTTCTGCTTTGGGCTGCCCAACTATGCCCCATGGTACATAATCTGGTTCCTGCCATTCCTGCTTGCGGTGAGAACCAACAGCATCAGATTCACACTTCTTTTCCTTCTGGTCTGGCACATTATGGGAAAGGGCGTTTCAATATTTCCGGGACTGCCTCAGATCCCCTAGCTGTTCTAGAGTTCCAACCTACCTTCCCCTCATGTGCTCCTTGCGGAACCGGATGAAATCTCTGAAAGTTATGAAGACGACGGTGGATGGCTTGATGTAGGATTTCCCCCTTTCACGATCATAGTGCTTGATGTCCACCTCTGTCACAGAGTATCCCTTGACGTGCGCAAGTGGAAGAATGAATCGGTGCAGCCCGAGATAGCCATCTGGTTTAAAGCCCATGCCTAGGGCGGCCTCTTTGGTGAACGCCTTGAATCCGCTGTTTTGGTCCTGGATTTGAAGCCCCAGGAACCCGCGAACGATGACCCTGTTGTACACTTTTGATATCAGTCGTCTTATCCAATCATCTGCCCGATCGAATCGGTTCCCACTTACGACGTCATATCCCTCCTCGATTTTCTTGAGGAACTGGGGAATCTCTTTCGGCTCGTACTGGCAGTCCCCGTCCATGATGAAGAGCACATCTCCGTCGGCACACTCAAATCCCGTCTCGATGGCCCAGGAGCGCCCTTTGTTTCTTGCGTGATGAACTGTCCTCACATTTGGATACTTCTGGGAGAGGTCGTCACATATCCTGCCCGTGTCATCGAGGCTCCCGTCATCCATCAGTAAGATTTCACCCTCTATTCCCAGATCCTCGTATGCCTGCACAAGATCGATCGTCTGTCTCTCCACATTGTCCTCTTCATTGTATAGAAGGACTATCGTGCTGCATCGCATGATATCAGATACCGCCTGGTTGGAGCCTAATCCTTGATCTCCGAAGGTTTTGCCATCTCAAGAGCTACCAGTTTCTTCTCCTCTGCGCTTTTGGAATTCGCCAGATTCCTGACGACTATGACGATTCCCAACGGAACGAGGATCCAGATCGAAGTGAGGGTCATCAGCAATCCTGCGGTGGTCGCAAGTGAGATGCTTATGCCAGAAGCGTTGAAGACCATGGCTATGAGAGCTACGTTGAAAGTGCCTCCCGGGACGAAGGACCCCAGCAGCGTTGCCAAACTCGACGCAATGAGGACGAATCCGACAAAAGGTGCGGATTCTGGCACAAGCGCATACATCACCAGGAACACCCTCGTTGCTTCGTTCAGCCAGACGATCACCGTCAGAACGAACGTTGTGAGCGTTGTCCTCTTTGATCTCAGGATGACCTTGAACCCATCACTGAAGTTGTTGATCGTGCTGCTGACCGCCTTTTCCCACTTCGGAAGAGGCCTCTTCACTATTCTGGATGTGGTCCTCACGAACCAATTGGCTACTCTGTCCAATGTGGAGAGATGAAGCGCAAGGTACACAACTGCAACCAGAAGGAGAACCACCAAGATTATGAAGATAGCCAGGAACAGGCCTCCGGCAAACGGAAGAAAGGTCAATATCAGTGCAAGGCCAATGATTGCGAACAAGGCGAGTACAAGGAGATCCATGACCCTCTCTGTGAAGACGGTCGCCAGACCGCTCCCGAAATGCAGACCTGACTTCTCCCTGAGCATATATGCCCTCACAGGTTCTCCAGCGATCCTGCCCGGTGTGACGCTGTTCACGGATAGGCCAACGATGACAAATGACAGCGCGGTCTTGAAGGACGTCTTATGACCAGACGAGTTGAGGAGGAAGAACCACCGAAGAGCCTTCGTCAGCAAGTTCGCAAAATAGAGAAGGAGGACCACACCTATGATTGCCAGATTCGCTCCTGAGATTATGGAAACCAGTCTACCTGGATCCGCCAACCAGAGCATCGCGAGAAGCAATATGACGGAGATCACTCCCAGCGCCGCCGTTCTTGGCCTTATTCTCTTCCTACTTCCCCTTGCCCCGCTCCCTTCCATTGATGCCAAGTGATGATATGTGGATACAAAATACTTGCGAAGACCAGTTTCCAGAGTCTTTGAGGAAAAGGATCATTTGAAGCACTCATTTAGCTATAGCTAGCCAGGGAAGAGCACTTGACACCCGGTGGCTGGCCCTAGGCATTCTGCATACAGTTAAATACGAATAGGGCTTTCTAAGCAATCGAGCCTTCTAGATGACTAGGAGTCTCAAAGAAGAATAAGGAAGCATAATATGGAAGACGATAAAGGGGGGCGCGGCTACGATCGCCCGCCTCGAGAGATGCACAAGGTCACTTGTGCAGATTGTGGAAAAGAAGACGAGGTTCCGTTCAAGCCGGACGGGACTAGACCGGTATACTGCCGGGATTGCTACAGGAATCGCAGGCCTAAGAGGTATTAGTAGGCAATAAGTAGGGAACCAAAGTATTGGTTTTTTCGAATGGGGGAAGTTTTCACTTCTCCACATAATCGCGAAATCTTCGTGGAATCTCTGTTTTTTTATTTTTCCATCATATGGCTAGTCTGCAGTCTATTGAAAGATCGCCGCTTCAGACGATATCTCAGCGTTGATGGTCACAAATATATATGGCTTGTCTAATCCAGTGATGGAGATAAAAATGGTCTATTGCGCAAAATGCGGTGGCCTGAATGCAGATTTATCACCTTGACCTCCATACCCGGAAGCTCTCTCTCCACGTATGCAGCCAGAACCAGCAGTCCCGTTGGCGGAGGCAAGTACTCTCCCATCAAGAACCAGTAATCCTTCGGTGGCTCGACGAAGAGTATGCTCGAAGACATTTTTCCCAGCGTGGATAATCAAATCGATATTGAAATAAGTTGTTGTAGGTACCTTGAATGAAAGTTTTAAGAACGTGATGAGCATGTCAGTAAGTTGTCAGGCTATCGGGAATGCCGAGAACATGTCTGGGCGAAAGACCTCGGGATTTGATGCCCGGACTGAGATGGATTGCGTTTAAGATCGCTGAATGGAATGTTATGAACCGCCATCAGTGGGGAAGGAGGAACTAACTTGGAGAACGTGGGGAGCGAGAAAGAATGGGAAGATGATTCTACTGAAGGACCTGACAACCCTTCTCATGACGGTAAAGCGACAAAGAACAACTTCAATCCAGCAATGAAGAACATACGTCTTTCTCCGATCGTGAGGATTAGCGAGAAGGCTCTGGAGATGGGTCCTCCATACCGGGAGAGGACGGGCAAGGATTTCGTCTATTTCCAGAGGGGTGAAGTTGACTTCTCTACTCCGGAGTACATCAAGGAAGCCGCAAAGAGGGCCCTGGATGAGAACCGAACCAAGTATCCAAGATCCGGAGGGGAACCCGAATTCAAGGATGCGATCCTCAGAAAACTACTGGACTTCAACCAGGCCGAGAACCTCACCAGGGAGAACATCGTCTGCACCTATGGCGGCATGGAAGCTCTGCAGTTGTCCTTTAAGCTCTTCGAAGGCGGGAAGGCCGGTACCTTCGCACCGTACTGGAGCCCCATATCGGAGAACTTCGTGCCCTTCCTGCAGATGGATCTCATCGAATTGCCGTTGAAGGAGGATTTTGGTGTTGATTTCGATTTGCTGGACGAGGTTCTGAAGGAAGTCAACATCTTCTACTTCAACACGCCCAACAATCCCACCGGGAAGGTGTTCTCTGAGGACGAGGTGAAGAAGATCGCCGAACTGTGCTACCAGAATGACGCGTACCTCCTCTCTGACGAGCCCTATGAGAGGATTGTTTACGACGGAAAGGAGCACTTCAGCGCAGCCTCACTGGACTACGACAACATAATCTCCGCATTCTCTTTCTCAAAGACATATTCAATGACCGGATGGCGCATGGGCTATTTGGTTTCCAGGGATCCCAAGGTCGCTGGAATGTTGAAGCTGGGGAATTACAGCTGCACGGCCGGAGTTGTACAATTCCTGCAGTATGCCGGTGTAGAAGCTCTTGACAATCGGGAGGAAGGGGAGAAGGCCATTGGGGTAATGGTAGACGAGTACAAGCGAAGAAGGGACGTTCTCTGCTCTGAACTTGCGAGTGTTGACGGTGTTAGGTTTGAGAAGCCAGAGGGGGCGTTCTATTTGTTTCCTAACTTCACTGAGCTTATTCCAGAAGATCTCCAGGGAAAAGGCCGTGATGAGCACGTCTTCGACAGGCTGATGGAGAACGGAGTTGCCACGGTCTACGGTTCATGTTTCGGGAAGGACTTCGGGGACAACATCAGGATATCATTCTCTACGACTCCGGTACCCATAATTGTTGATGGTGTCAAGAGGATACGCGAGGCGTTCGAGTAGGATTGTGGAAAAACAGCGGGCCCAGAGGGATTCGTACCGGGTTGGGTTCGGAACCTAGAAAATTGAGAGACTTCCGACACGTAGATCAGATGGGCCGAGGAGAATTGGGAGCCACGCCCCATGCCCTGTTGGGCGTAGATTCGCATCAGTTGAAGAGGGTTAATGAAAAGACGGGGTTGAGTCTGCAGGTGGAGTGGCTTTTCTTCAAGCATGCCGTGATGTGCACTCGGGGAAGAGACCTGGGAGAGGTTTTCGGTCCGGATGACGGAATGCCTGTCGGCGAGGACGTTCAAGGATATGGATGCCACGGATATCGGGGACTCCATGTGAAGTCAGCCCAATCATGCGGTTGCAGGTGCGTTTAGTCCCAAGATCAAGTTCAGAAGGACGAAGTCGTTGATGGAAGGGGGTGAGTGTTGGTAGCCAGACTGGGGGGGAAGTTGTCAGCGATATCAGAACCTCCAACGGGATTGAGCGAAGTTGACAAGGGCCGCTTCCCTTTCTTCAATTTGCTTCAAACGCCATTCCGTATAAGGAAGGTCAGCAAGCTCCTTTTGGACTCGGAGAAGAGAACCTTC
>JAZGCT010000203.1:0-9493 GCA_036477085.1 Thermoplasmata archaeon
CGGATACAGCTACACGATTACAGTGACCGATGGGGACTTGCTGACCGATGACGGAACAGGTACATTCACCGTCGCAGAAAAGGACGAACAGCCTGACGAGGGCATCGCATGGTGGATATGGCTACTGTTGATAATCATCATAATCGTGGTGGTTATCCTAATCGCATGGGCGGCCACAAGGAAGAAGCCGGAGGAGGAGATCCCCGAGGCGCCTCTGGAAGAAGAGGAGCTACCGCCTGAGGAGGAGCTTCCACCCGAGGAAGAGGCTTTCGTGGAAGAAGAAGCGCCTCAAGAGGAGGAGTTCGTCGAGGAAGCGCCACCCGAAGAGGTAGTTGAGGAAGCACCAGCCGAGCTCGTTGAGGAAGCGCCTCCAGAGGAGGTCGTGGAAGAGCCGGCTCCTGTCGAGGAAGCTCCAGCCGAGGAGGTAGTAGAGGAAGCACCGGTGGAAGAAGCTCCGGCAGAGGAAGCCCCTGCAGAAGAGGCACCAGCCGAGGAAGAAGCGGCACCGGCAGGCCCGATCAGCTGCCCCAACTGCGGCACGGTGAACCCTGAGGGTATCAGCGTCTGCACATCCTGTGGGTCTCCACTCTAGGAGCCCCCACAATCTTTTTCCTTTTGTTCGTTCCTTCAGACTATCGTCTATTCTCTTGATCTTGGAAATAAAAGAAGTCAACGCAACCTGCTTAACGGCTAAGCCGAGAACACGCCGCCGAATGGCAATATAGCGGTTATGACTGTTAGTAACCGCGGGCTGAATTAGTCGCCGAAGCTTCTAACTTACACCCCGGTCCTATCAAACTCATCATTTATGAGTGTCATAAGGCGTCTCGTTTTGAGGGCGGCTTCGAGCTTAGATGCTTTCAGCTCTTATCCGTTACGGCGTGGCTGCTCAGCATTGCCCTGCCGGACAACTGATAGACTAGAGGCCGCGAAGCCCCGTTCCTCTCGTACTAAAGGCTCCTTCCCCTCAGACGCCAAAGCACTTCCATCGAAAAGCAACAAACCTGGCTCACGCCGGTCTAAACCCAACTCACGATCCCTTTTAATGGGCGAACAACCCCACCCTTGGCAGCTTATGCACCACCAGGATAGGAAGAGTCGACATCGAAGTAGCAAGCCTCGGGGTCGATACGAACTCTAGCCCGAGACAACTCAGTTATCCCCGGGGTAACTTTTCTGTCATCAACCGCCCCCATAAATGAGGCTGGTTGGTTCGCTAGGCCCTGCTTTCGCATTGTGGTTTGTTATTGGGCCAAACCACATCAAGCCAGCTTTTACCCTTACACTCAACGATAGATTTCTGACCTATCTGAGCTGACCTTTGGGCGCCCTTGATATCTTTTTGAGGGCGTGGCGCCCCACCCAAACTGCCCACCTATCGGTGTCTCTCCGAAGAGGTAAGTGATACAAGTTCAAAAGGGCGGTGTTTCATCGTTGACTCAGAACTTGGCTAGCGCCAAGCCATAGTAACGTCTCCCGCCTACCCTACACATTCAAGCTCATATCACAACGACAGGCTGCAGTAAAGCTCCACGGGGTCTTCGCTTTCAGATGGAAGGTACTGGACTGTGCGCCAGTAAGTCGGTTTCGCCGGATTCCGCGCGGGGACAGTGGGGCTCTCGTTGGGCCTTCATGCAAGCCGCCAATTAAGCGGCAAGGTATTACGCTACCTTAAGAGGGTCATAGTTACCCCCGCCGTTTACTGGTCCTTCCTCCCATTGAAATGGGTATTCAGATACCAGCACTGGGCAGGTTTCAGCGGCAATACACATCTTTTCAGACTAGCTGCCACCTATGTTTTTATTAAACAGTCGGAGCCCCTATGTCACTGCGATCAGCCATCTGCATGGCTGACACCCCTTATCCCGAAGTTACGGGGCCAATTTGCCGAGTTCCCTCGCATGGATTAATCCGACACGCCTTAGGCTTCTCACCCAGGGGCACCTGTGTCAGTTCTCGGTACGGACGCGTGAAATGACTCCAATTCAATTTTCACTGGCACCCTGGCTCAGCTGAAGGAGGCGAACCTCCCTACTCGCGCATTCACCCGGTTCTCGCCATTACGGCTCTCCCCAGGCTTCGACGCTTGAACAGATTGACAAACCTGCTCAGCCTACCCAGATGCGTCAAGAATTGGACAGAGTTTCACACGGTGCAGGAATATTAACCTGCTTCCCTTTCGCGACGTTCGATTAAGATGCCGCTTAGGACCGACTAACCCTCGACTGACGAACATTGTCGAGGAACCCTAGCCCCTTCGGCGGTACCGATTCTCACGGTACTTTGCTGCTACTCCCACCAGGATCCTCATTCGAACGCGGTCCACTTGACCTCACGGCCAAGCTTCCACCCACGCACGACGCCTCTCTACTAAATCACAATTAAGTGTTCCAAGGTATCGGTGGCCGACTTAGCCCCGTCCATTTTCGAGGCACGTAATCTCGACTGGTGAGCTGTTACGCTTTCTTTAAAGGGTGGCTGCCTCTAAGCCCACCTCCCAGTTGTCTGAGAATACGAACTCTCTTTAGATCACACTTAGCCGACACTTAGGGACCTTAACCTCAGGCTGGGTTCATTCCCTTACGGACACCAAGCTTACCCCAGATGCCCTCACTCCCGGAGTCTAAGGCGGCGACAGGTTCGGAGTTTGACAAGATACCGAGGGATTTCTCCCCCTGAATATCCAATCAGTGCTCTACCCCATCGTCTACCTCGTCCGAGGTCTACCTGCGAGTAGTTTCGAGAGGAACCAGCTATAACCGGTCTAGATTGGCCTTTCACCCCTATGCACAGGTCATCCGAACGATTTGCACGTCAGTACCGGTTCAGTCCTCCACCCTCCTTTCGGAAGGCTTCAACTTGCCCAAGCATAGATCGACCGGCTTCGGGTCTCACACCAATGACTCCTCGCGAGCGCACGACGCTCCTCACCCGAAGGTTGCGAGCTTGTTGCTTTCGCTCCGGCTCCCCATCTACATGGTTAACCTCGCCATTGGTCAGAACTCCCTGGCCCGTTTTTCGAAACGGAAGATATAACACTGGTCCACTCTTGCGAGCTTCTTCCCTTTCATGCCATATCAGTCTGTAACTGTCTGGTTTCAGGCTCTTTTCACCTCCCGTTAAGGGCACTTTTCAGCTTTCACTCACGCTACTATTGCGCTATCGGTCTCGGGACGTATTTAGGGTTGGAAGTTTATGCCTCCCACATTCACACGCGATATCCAACGCATGCTACTCTGGATACTCCGAATCTTCAACCAAACTTTTCCACACGGGACTATCACCCTCTGCGGTGCTCCGTTCCAGGAGACTTGCAGTTGGTCTGGGATGAAGTACCGGAGTCCGAACACCACATCTCCTCCATGTTCCCATGAAGGATTCGGTTTGCCCTGTATCGCTTTCGATCGCCTTTACTAACGACATCTCGATTGATTTCTCTTCCGCCCCCTACTAAGATGCTTCAATTCGGGGGGTTCCCAATCCTTACGGATCGCCCGAAGGCTGGAAGTCCAATTCGGTAATCGACGGTTCAAAGGTTTCTTGCGCCTCCCCGTCGCCTATCGCGGCTTGACACGACCTTCATCGGCGCCCGAGCCCAGCCATCCACCAAACAGCGTAGCTAACCGCTTACCTTTCGGCATAGCAGACGTCCAGGTTGCGTATGACGGTAATCATGGACAGGAAGAAGATTCCATCGTCTCCTCCCTTCTATACCCTTCCCCAGAAAGCGTATACTCTCACTGGGTGCACCAGACTCTCCATCAAGAAACAGGGATGCTACGGTGATGTTGCCATTGATGCATTGCCCTTATAGATGGAGACCAATAAAATGTATGTTTCTCGGTGTATTTAAGGATTGCTTATCTCCAGGACCTTGGCCTTTCCGCTCTCGGACAATATCCTGGCCACCTTCATGGGAAGCGTGACGACCTCTTCCTTCTTGAGCTCGTAGGTGACGTCTATCCCGGCGAACGGCGGGATGTCCTCGAGCACCTTTATGACGGCGGTGCTTTCCTCGGAATCCTCGGTCTTGGCTTCCTTCTTGGGTGGTGCTGGCTCCTTCTTCTCCACCTTCTTCTCGGGCTTGGGTGCAGCCCCCTCGAGGGCCGGCTTCTCTCCGGCGAAGATCTCCTGTCTGGCACTTTTGAGGTTCTCGACCAGAAGTCCGAACAAAGCCTTCTCGTTCCTCGTCAGGACCTTGGTGTCCACTTCGGTCCCACCCACCTTAGAGGACGCCATCAATATGATCTTCCTCTCCCTGGCCCTGTAGATCTGGTCTCTCTTCTGACCGACCTTCCGTACTTCGTCCTGGAGCATGACAGCCTTGGAGGAATGGGCGTCCTTGGAGATCTCCTTGTTAGCCCTGGACTTCAGGTCCTCGAAATATGCGTTCATCTTGTCGTAAAAATCGGCCTCGAGCTTGGTGAGCGTGCTCTTGCTGGTCTCTTCACGATATATCCGGGTGATCCTCTCAAAACTCACGCCCTCCTCGGCCATCGAATCGTAATGCGAATACCCCTAGTTAAGAGTTTAGAAAGATGATGACAACCGTTAAGGTATGAAAGTCGATTCAGAACATGTGAATATGGAGGACGCCGTCCGATCGGGATCCGATCAAACGATAGTCAGATTCCACATAACCCCTGGCTCATCAAAGACAGGGTTCGGAGGCTACGACCCCTGGAGGAAATGCATCAAAGTGTCCATCAAGAGCCAGCCAAGAAAAGGAGAGGCCAACGCCGAGCTCATCTCAATTCTCGCAGAATGGTTCGGTGTCGACGAATCGAAGGTTGATATCGTGTCAGGCAGGAAGGACAGGTCGAAGATCATTTCCATCCAAGGTCTTGGTGAAGGAAAGGTCCTGGAAGTGTTGGGGAAGCTGCAGGAGGAAGCTTGAATGAGGATCGAGAAGAGGCTTGAGGAGTTCGAAGGTCTTATCAAAGAACTGGTCCACCTGAGCGATACGATGGCCGTGATAGTGGAAGGCAGGAAGGACGAAAGGGCGCTCAGGGAGCTTGGAGTCAAGGGTGAAATCGTCAGGCTGAACAAGGGGGAATCCATCTTCGGGACGTGCGAGAGGCTCTCTAGGGACCACAAGAAGGTCATCCTGATGACAGATTGGGACAGGGAGGGTGGGCATCTAGGAAAGCTCCTTAGAGACGGTTTGGAGGCCAACGGCGTTCAATACGACGGTAATATCCGTGCAAGGTTAGCGGTCCTGACAAAGAAGGACATCAAGGACGTAGAGAGCCTGGCGAAGCAGTTGGCAAGACTGCGGAGGGAGGCGAGCAGTGGCGTAAGAGGATTTGAATAGTAGAAGCTATCGGAAACGACAAAGAAGGACACTGGCCCTCTCAACATAAAGGTTAAATACAAACACTTCTCTCTGTAAGCTTAAGAAAGAGGAGAATAGCGTCATAAACTGAATTCCCTTTCATCACATCACTTAGTAATTAACGCTAATCAATGTGACTGGCTGATTCCAGCGCCTCAACAAGAGGCGTCAATCTCACAGAGGGATGAAAGTCGTTGACAGCTGTTTTTCCAAAAAAAGAGGTGAAAACATGCACATAGATCCAACGACTACTAAGTACCTGATTCAGGCTAAACTCGAAGCGGACGGGATCGTTGAAAAACCCGACGTGGTTGGAGCGGTTTTCGGTCAGACCGAAGGTCTGCTGGGAGAGGAGCTTGATCTGCGAGATCTACAGAAAAGCGGACGAATAGGCAGGATAGAGGTTGAGGTGAGCTCAAGGAAGGGGAAGTCGGAAGGTACGATCTCGATTCCGTCAAGCCTCGACCAGGTTGAGACTTCCATCTTGGCTTCTTCTCTTGAAACGATCGACAGGGTGGGACCCTGCAAAGCAAAGATCCACATAGAGAAGGTAGAGGATGTAAGGGTCACCAAGAGAATGATGATAGTGGACAGGGCAAAGGAGATCCTGCAGGGGATGATAGATGATTCCAAGGCCACGGGTATGGACCTCACGGAGAGCGTGAAGGCGGCCGTCCAGGTGCACGAGATTGTGATCTGGGGGCCGGACAGGTTGCCGGCAGGCCCCAACGCTGAGGCCTCGGATGCCATCGTTATCGTCGAGGGCAGGTCAGATGTATTTGCCCTGCTCAAATCCGGTGTCAAGAACGCCATTGCGGTCGAGGGCACCAACATACCCAAGTCCATACAGGACCTCTCAAGAGAGAGGGTGGTAACAGCCTTCGTGGATGGCGACCGAGGTGGAGAACTCATCCTAAGGGAACTTCTGCAGGTGGGCGAGATCGACTTCGTGGCGAGAGCGCCAAAAGGGAAGGAGGTCGAGGAGCTTACCCAGAAGATGATCATGAAATCCCTCAGGAACAAGATTCCGGCTGAACAGTTCATTGAAATGTACGGGATCGACGTTCCCAAACCCGAGGCAGAACGCGCGCCAGAGCGCCCGACCCCGGCAAGGACGACCGTGAGAGCCTCTGGACCGCCCAGACCTCCGACCACGGAGGAAACCAAACTCACACCGGAGATGGAGAAGTTCAAGGACATCCTGGCAGCTCTTTCGGGAACTCTAAAGGCGAGGCTTCTGGACAAGGACGGCGAGATAACTGCCGAGGTTCCAGTGAGGGACCTTGTTGACACACTGAAGAGCCACAGCAAAACGGCCACGGTCGTGTTCGACGGAATCATAACACAGAGGATTCTTGATCTGGCAGCAAGCCAAGGAACAGGAACCATAGTCGGTACAAAGATCGGGAACGTCACCAAACAGCCGACGTCCGTAGAGGTTCTGACCAAGACAAACCTTGGAATGTAGAAGCGAGGTGGACGGAATAGCCAAAGCGGCTTTCTTGGATGCATCGAGGGAATTCGACCTTGAAGATATGGAAACAACAGCGGATGTGCTGATTCCACCTGACCCGATGGAAAGGGTCATCGGACAGGAAGAGGCCATATCGCTGGCAAGGATAGCTGGAGGCCAGAGACGGCATCTGATGCTCGTGGGACCCCCGGGAACGGGAAAGTCCATGATCGCACAGGCTTTGTCGCTGCACCTCCCCAGACCTACCGAAGAGATCAGGATCGTTCACAACCCAGAGAACCCGGAGAGACCGCTGGTCGAGGTCAGGCGATCGGAAGAGGTGCTGACCGAGGCCAGGAAGATGGAGGGAGCCGAGGGCGAACTGATAGACCCCAAGGAGGCCCCCATCAACGTTGCCGAGAGATTGGGCTACAAGTGCGTCAACTGCGGAGATTACTCTTCCCCAAAAGAAGGGATGTGTCCCAAGTGTGCCCGCCCCAAGACCAGGATGGAACAGGGTGCCAGCAGTCCATTTGGCGATCTGCTGGGAGGTATATTCGAGGTGACCATGGGTCAGCTCGGTGGAAGAGAGAAGGTGACCACGACCAGGAAACGGTTCGGAAAGGAGGAAGTGGTGGTCTTCGAGCGCGCTGGAGAGTTGATAAAGGTACTGGACCAGGCCGCACTGGAGAAGAGAAGAGAGATGGACAAGGTCAGTCCGAGGAAGGTCTTGGTCAAGCTGGACAGGAACGCGTTCATACTGGCGACCGGTGCGAGCGAGACCGAGCTTCTGGGTGATGTCAAACACGACCCGTACGGAGGGCATCCGCAGTTGGGTACGTCCCCATACGAGAGAGTGGTCGCCGGGTCCATCCACGACTCGCACGAAGGAGTCCTGTTCGTGGACGAGCTTCCGCACCTGGGACCCTTGCAGAGGTATATACTGACGGCCATGCAGGAGAAGAGGTTTCCGATCAGCGGAAGGAACCCGCAGAGCGCCGGGGCGAGTGTCAGGGTGGACAACGTTCCATGCAGTTTCATCTTCGTGGGGGCTTGCAACATACAGGATCTGCCGAACATATTGTCACCGTTGAGATCGAGGATCACTGGTTCAGGCTATGAGGTTCTCATGGACACGGTCATGGAGGACAGCGCGATGAACAGGTCCAGGATGGCCCAGTTCGTCGCCCAGGAGATAGCGATGGACAGCAGGATCCCGCAGGCATCCAGAGATGGTGTTCTGGCCATCATAGATGAGTCCAAGAGAAGGGCCAAGACGCTGGACGGACAGGAGAAATCCCTCTCGCTGCGGTTAAGGGACCTTGGTGGGCTCATAAGATCAGCGGGTGACCTGGCCGTCATCGAAGAAGCGGAGCTCATCAATTCGGACCACATCAAGAGGGCCATCAAGAGGAGTAGGACCGTCGAGGAGCAGATCAGGGAGAAGTACGGCTCGTACCAGGGAGGTCTGGCCTCCGACATCTCGGATTCTCAGAAGAGTCTATCACCCTATCACTACTGGAACTACCATGTCCAGGACGACAAGACCGGATACGTCTGAGTTGCCGAATTCAGAGGTTCCTCAGCATTTTGACACCATCTTCCCCATCCTTGTAGAACTTGAGTAGGACATCGACAGTCTGGTAGCCGAGTTTGGCATAGAACCTAATTGCGACCTTGTTGCTCTCACGCACCTCAAGTTCGATCTCGGACATGGCTTTCAATCCGCATTCGTTGGTGAACGCGTTCATAAGTGCAGTTCCTATTCCTTGACATCTGAAGGTCTCGAGAACAGCTAGAACCAGGATCCTGGCCCTCTTCGGACCTGTCTTTAGGGGAGCGATGAAACCAACGGTCGACCCCGAGTAATCCGAAACGATGAAACCGTCCCTCCAGTGGTTGTGGATATCGAAGAACATGGATGCCGGGTATTCCTCCTTCATGGAGGATTCCACGATGTATTGGACATGTGGGATGTCAGAAGGGCTGAACGGCCGCAGCCTAAGCATGCAAATGGATTTCCCATACTACGATAAAAACGTTGCCTTGCAAGATAGTATATTATCCAAGGGTCATATTGAAGGGACATGCGCCTCCTGTTCGAACTGTCCGGGGAACATGAGACATTGCCCAGGTCCGAGGTTCTCGCTAGCATCGAGGCCGAGGGACACGGTTACGAGGTCCTGGAAGAGGAGGACAGGATCCTTGTTCTGGAGACAGATGCCGATCCCGAACGCCTCGGGAACAGGGTCGCGCTTGCCCGTGCGATCAGCGAACACATATCCTCTGGGACGATATCAGAGCTGGAGGATGGGGCTGGGGATCTGGAAGTCGACGGAACCATCGCGATCAGAATGAGGGACCTGAGGCCCAAACCGGAAAGGACGACGGACAGAAAGGTCCTGGAGAGGGTCGGAGGAATTCTGACAAAGGGCAGAAAGGTGGACCTGGAGAATCCGGACTTCGAGATAAGGCTGGTTCAGGGGAAGAGCAACTACCTGGGTATTCAGAGAGCATCAATCGACCGGCCATCGTTCCAGCAGAGGAAGGTGGACAACCGCCCATTCTTCTCACCCATATCACTTCACCCCAAGTACGCAAGGGCGCTGGTGAACCTGGCCCGAGCCTCCGAAGGGGAGACCTTCCTGGACCCGTTCTGCGGGACTGGAGGCATATTGCTGGAAGCTGGATTCATCGGGGCAGAG
>JAZGCT010000204.1:0-3651 GCA_036477085.1 Thermoplasmata archaeon
TCTCGTACTCTTCTTTGGAAATGTAGATCGAAGCCAGATTTGACAAGCTCCAGGCAATTGCACCAGCGTCGCCTGAGTTTCTGGCCGAATCTAGGGCCTTACCATTGAGGTCCAGGGCTTCATCATATTGCTTATCCTTGTAAAACTCCGATGCTAGACTACCGTAACAATAGCTCAGAAGCGCTAAGTCGTCAGACTCCTCAGCGAAGTCGACCGCCATTTGCCTTACCTTGATTGACTCATCCCTTGTCCCTGTGAAGTTCTTGACAGCCCCCATGGCTCTGTATGCCCTAGCAATCTCGGTCCTGCTTCCACTCTTTCTTGCTGCTTTCAGGCATTTCTCAACGTACTTCTCGGATGCCTTGAAATCGCTCTCCATACGCAAGAGCGCCGAAATATCGTAATATGAGCTCGCGAGCCCTTTCAGGTCTTCGAGACTCTCAGCTATCCTTGCGCTGCGTTCCAGGGATTCTCTCACATTTTCAAGGCTCCCTCTCCACATCTGAATCTCCGAGATCTTGCGCAAAGAGATGGACACCATCGAAAGGTCCTCTTCCTTCTCACCGAACAGCAGTGAGTTGTTGTATTCACCAATGGCATTGTCCCAAGCCCCTTGTATGTTCAGGCATTCGCCCCTCAGGAATGCGAGTTCCGGCACTCGGGAGAATCTCTTGACCTTGTCGAGCCTCTGCAGGAGCCGATACACCTCCCTGTGGTGGCCCTTGGCGATCATGCTCCGGCCGCTCTCGGTTAAGTGCCTTGCGGCCTCATCCAGTTGCCCTGCCTTTGTCAGGTGCGAAGAACCTCGGAGGATGTCCTCAATGTTCCCGAGCTCAAAGTAATATGCAGCCGCCTTCCTGTGATAGCCCTTCTTGGTCTTGGCGCTCAATCTGTCTTTCAGGAGCTCCCTCACAATGTCGTGTGTCGTGTAGACCATCAGGGAGACCTCCATCAGAAGGGACCTCTCGACCAATGATCTGATCGCTCCGAATCTCATGCTCTTCCACTGAAAGAAAGCGTCTGAATGAACTGGTGTATCGAAGACAGAGATGATCTTGAGAACCCTTTCCTCGTTCCGGTCAAGCTGTCCAAGAACCTCTTCCTCCAAGTAGGTCTCGATATTGGTTGCCTGCGATTCGGATTCCGGGCCCATTAGGTCCAGGAAGGCTGGAAGACCACGGGTCTGTTCGATGACCTCCTCCAATCTCCATGTCTCCACACCTTTCAGCTGAAGTATCTTCCGAGAACTCTCGGAGTCCAGGACATCCAGGCTCATGGTTGATGCGACCCCGCGCTTCTTGAGGTCCGCCAATTCTGGGAACTTGGTCATCTCTCTTCCGGCCAGGACCAGCTTTGCACCACCACGACTCAGGAAACCTGTCAGCAGGTTGCCGATGAACCCTGCCAGATCATCATCTACTCTCTCGCATCCATCCATAACAACAACAGCATCGACCTCGTCCAGACCTTTGTCCAGAATATAGAGAACATCTCCCCTTTCCTTCTCTTCCTCTGACTTCGTCTCACCCTTTCTTCTATCGTCCACTACTGCGTCCAGGGTACCCTCTGCCCTTGTCCCTTCCTGGGATTTCAGATACCTGTGCAGTTCCTCCTTCCCCATCAGCCTGAAGAAGGCGGCGATCTCGTTGAGTAAGGTCTCTATCGTCGTGTGCTCATCCAGGTCCAGCCAGATCGTGTTGGTTTTCTCCTTGAACTGCTTGAAAGCTGTCGCGACAAGAGATGTCTTCCCTATTCCAGCGACTCCCTTGACCTCGAGGACCCGGGCCTTCTTGGACCCAAGCCATCTCTCGACCGTCTTGAGCTCCTTCTCCCTCCCGACGAAATAGAAGATTCTCGGACGTTGGATCTCGATGCTGACAAAAGGCGCCTTCTCTCTCTGACCATCAATGTATGCCAGCTTGTCGAAGACACCTCTGTGAACGTTCAATGCGACATCCAAAAGCGAGGACCCATCTCTGATGTCCTTGGGGATGTCACTCAGCTTGACTTCTACAATCTCTCCTTTTTCGTTCTTGTATCGGATTCCCCTCTCCCCGGTCAAACCTCTCAGGTACCTGGCTTCCCTCATCCCCACCTCCGTAAGAACATACGTCTTCCTGCGCAGCTTCCCGATCGGAACATGGGCCCGGGTCTCCTCGAGATATCCTTCGTCCTTCAGTTCGTTCATGACCCTGGACAGGTTCCCCCTACTCGCGGAGAGGCGCTCAGAGATAGCTTCCTGACAAGTGGAATCCGGCATTATGAATGGATTCACTCTGGATGATAGCGGTTCAAGGTGCAGAACGATCGCGTCTCTAAGCGGTAGCAATCTCTTCCTTTCGTACATTTCTAACCCTCTGGTTCGTATCGGTATCGTCATTTAAGAGTTTAACTCTTTCGAAAAGACAAATTTCTAAGAAAAAACTATATAAGCTCATGCGATACGCTTATTTTGGAGATGCATTTGTCCAATGAGGGCAGGAGATTCATCACAGGAATGGTCTTTGTGGACGAGAGGAAGCCAAGACTTAGCCTTTCAGTGTTCTTGGATAGGATGAAGGCCGGTGACAAGGGACTACTGATCGCAAAGAACGAACCCGACCATATGTGCCCGAATGAAGAACTGGAGGGCGTCGAATGTCACAGGCTTCTCTTGCGGGAGACCGAGAACAGCGTTCGTCCTTCGGACCTGGCGGAGATCGAGACCATAATCACCTCGTTCTTCAATAGAAACAAGGGCGGAGTGGCTCTTCTGGACGGATTCGAGATGCTGACCTTGTTCAATGACTTCAGCAAGGTTGCGGATATGCTCAACAAGGCCCAGTCGGCTGCGGACTCTTGTGGAGGGTCGATTGTTATTCCGATAGACAACAGGGCGATATATCCCGAGGACTACCGGATGATCTCGGAGAACTATAGGCTCCTCAGTGCAGACGACGCGGAGGATCTCTAGATCGAAACTCACGATGCCACTATCTCAAGGTTCCTCTCCAATATCGCCAGCTCCTTCTCCTCGAAAACCCTCTCATCGATTGCCAGGAAGAAGACCGCCTTGTTCTGCATCACGGTCTCGTTCACATATTCTATGAACTTGATTATGCGTGAGAAGTCATTATTGATCATCAGGAACTCAAGCCCGTCAACGAAGATGACCGTCTTCTCGTTGCTTTCCACGAACTCGTGTATCATCGTGGTGAGGCTCCCCAGGTTGTGAGGATCGACATAGTCCTTCCCCAGCGTGGTGCTCAGCCAGATGATCTTGGGGCTTCTTTTGAACCTGGTCTTCTCTACATGGTCAGGGTGCTGTCTGGTTATGTGCAGTCCTTCATACCCTTGGTTGACCAGGTCTGCGAAGTGCTGGAACGCCTTCTCGGTCTTCTTGCCCTTTATCAGATAGGAATGGCCCGGCCTGAACTTGCTCTCGCCCGAGAAGAGCTCCTCGAACAGAGCGTCCTTGAACACCTTTGCTAGGACTGTAATCAGATTGGTCCTCATCGCACCTTTCCTCAGTTGTACCCATGAATAATGAGAACCCCGAATTGAATGTTTCGCCTTGATTCTCTGATATTTGAAGAATACCTATGGCCCAAGGCGCATTACCAACAATCATTATATAGAAGGCCAATCATATAACCGCAAAGTGATTCACAT
>JAZGCT010000205.1:0-2546 GCA_036477085.1 Thermoplasmata archaeon
AAGAACTTCTTGGGGATGCTTGGGGACTCACCAGATTGAACGGTCACGCGTCTCTGCGTTTGAGGGGTGTTGCGGTATTCCTCGTCCGAAACCTGGGAATCAGATACACCATTAGGCATATTGTACATTATCGTACACAGGCTATTATACAACTCCCAAATCGTTAGGCAACCCACTAACAAATCAGAATCCTTTAAATATCCAAAACTCAGGTGGGAAACGGATGCAGGAAGAGGGATTGGTCACTCTGGACACCGAGAGCATGAAGGCTTTGTCCTCGGAAGCAAGAGGTAGGATTCTCAAAGCATTGGATGAGAAGAAGATGACCCTCTCAGACCTGTCCCGAGAACTGTACCTTTCTAAACCTACCTTGAAGGAACACCTTGCCAAACTGGAATCGACCCAGCTGGTGAGGAAAGCGGACGAGGGCAGGAAGTGGAAGTACTACTCCCTGAGCAGGAAAGGAAGGCAGATACTCCATCCAGGGTTGATCAGGTTCAAGATCCTCTTTTCGTTCTCGTTGAGCATGATCGTGCTTTCTGTGTTGATTATGTTGTACGTGTGGTTGATAAGAACGGGGACGGGGACCTTCGCGGAAGCGACTTCAGCCTGCAATTACTGCGGCAACCCCTTGTATGACACATTCATCCCTATGATCGCAACCCTTCTGGGGATCTTCGGCCTTATAGTGATGGTGTACGCCTACCTGGAGCTCAAGATGCCTGGAGGACATAACGTGCTCTCGCCTCCGGAATGATCCTCGGGCATTTCAATCCACAAGATTCTATATATCGCAAAGGTTATCTAATCCGTTAGCCCATAACCCGCAAATCTGCCCCCATGGTGTAGTGGCCTATCATCCGAGCCTGTCGAGCTCGGGACACGGATTCAAATTCCGTTGGGGGCGCTGGTCCCCTTTTCACTTGGATAGAACATCAACGAGCTGGTCCACAGTGATGTACTTCTGGTCCCCGGTTCCCATGTCCTTTATGCTCACTGAGCTCTTCGACCACTCATCTTCTCCGACGAAAACAACCTTCTTGGCGCCCATCGAATTGGCATAGTCCAGGTTCTTGGAGGGGCCCCTGCCGATCAGGTCCATGTCCGATGAGATACCGTTCTCCCTGAGGGTCTTCAGTACCCCCCTTGCGTTCTCCCTCATCGCTTCTCCAATGGGGATCACATAAACCTCAACCGCCTTGCTGGGGAATGAGAATTCTTCCTCCTCCAACACGAGGACCATCCGGTCAAGGCCGAACGCAAATCCAGTGGAGAAGATCGGTTCGCCGCCCAGAAGGTCCGCCAATGAATATGAACCGCCGCCGCATATCTGCCTCTCCGCACCCAGCTCCCAGCAGTCGACCTCGAACACCATTCCTGTATAATAGTCCAGACCTCTGACCATTGCTGGCTCGAATTGGATGTCATCCGTAACGTAGCCCTTCAAAGCCCCTCCGAGAGTCTCCAGGTATTCCACTTCTTCAGGGACATCATCCCCAACGGTTTCCTTGACCTGCTGGAGTACATCCGGTCCCTTCAACTTGGCCAGTGTCAGTATCGTGTCCTCTTTGTCTGAGAGCCCGTCCACTGCCAGGCGACCGCTCAAATCATCGAACTTCTCAGTAGTAATGAACTTCAGGCACTCGTTCACGTCCGAAGACCCTTCGAGCAGCTTCCTAAGAATCCCGATGTTGCCCAGCCTCAGCTGGAAGCTCTTGATCCCGAGCCGCTTTACAACACTGATCGCAAGGTTGATTATCTCCACATCCGAATCAAGGGAACCGCCGCCCACGAGTTCCGCACCGTACTGGAAGAACTCCCTGTATCGACCCTTCTGAGGCCTCTCATACCTGAAGCATGGACCCAAATAGTAGATCTTCAGCGGCTTTGGATAGTTCTTCAGCTTGTCGACGAAGAACCTCATCACGGACGCGGTCAACTCCGGCCGCAAGGCCAGTTCCCTGTCGCCCTTGTCCTTGAACACATACATCTGGTCGACCACTTCCGGGCCGGAGCGCATGATGAAGAGCTCGGACCTCTCGAAGATAGGCGTGGATATCTCCCTGAAGCCAAAGCTGTCGCTGACCTTTCGTATGACGTCCTCGACGTAACGCCTCTTCTCCATCTCTTCAGGGGAGAAGTCCCTCGTTCCTCTCGGCCTTTCGACCATTGGGCACTGATAAAACAGATATGAGATAACGTTTTCTATTCGACCGTTACCGTTTTCGCTAAATGTCTGGGCTTGTCTATCTCGCACCCTCTCGCCTTGGCAACGTAGTACGAGAACAGCTGGAAGGCCAGGACAACGGGGACGGCAGAGAATATGTTTGAGACCTTGGGGAGAAGTATCAGGTCATCGACGAACTTCCGCAGGTTATCGTCGCCCTCGTATCCAATGCCGATGACCGGCGACCCTCTGGCGTTGACCTCCCTGATGTTGCCGAGGATCTTCTGGTATGTGTGGTCCTGTACTGCCACCGCCAGAACGACAGCTTCCTCCGACATCAAGGCCAGGGGTCCGTGTTTAAGTTCTCCAGCGGCGAACC
>JAZGCT010000206.1:0-2889 GCA_036477085.1 Thermoplasmata archaeon
TCGATCAACGCCGGCCTCTTGGAGTACTTCAGCATCTCGATTATCTTGTCCTTGTTCTTGTCGTAGAACTCCTTGACTATCCTGAATCCCAGGGCCCACTCCACCCCAGTTCCGTCGGCATGGTCGCTGTAATTCCTGTGTATCCACTGGAACTCGTCCCAGCCCTGCTCCAGGTCCTTCGCGAAGCAGTGTATGTCCGGCATGTGAAAACCTCTTAGCCGCTTGAGACCCGACAACTCGCCTCTCTGCTCGTACCTGAAGCTCTTGGAGAACTCGTAGATCCTCACCGGAAGTTGCTTGTAGCTCATGGTGGCGTTCTTCATTATCCTGAACAGCCCGAAGTCGCCTGCGAACCTGAGGACGAACTCCTTGCCTTCTTCAGTCTCGATCGTGTAATGTCTCTCATGGAACGACGCGGTCTGTCCCCTGATGTCCGGCAATGACCAGTCGTACATTATCGGGGTCTCTATCTGTATGGCGCCTATCTTCTCTGTCGCGACGTACGTTGCCCATTCCCGGAGCAGGTTGAATATCAATGCACCTTTGGGAAAGAACTTGAAGTGGCCTGAATCGGTCGCTTCCTCGTAGTCTACTAACTCAAGCCTCCTCATCGCCTTGATGCTTGGCGGCTCATCCTTTGGCTGACCTTTGACCTCCTCGGCCATGATGAACTTCTTCAAAGTCGGGTACTTCTCCAGCACTTCCAGCTTCTCAACTTCATCGGGGTCGAACTTGTACTCTTCCCCCTCCGGTGTGAGGACGAAGTATTCGCTCTCGATCTTCTCGACGACCTCTTCCCGAGTGACCGCCTTCTCTTCCACTTCGATGCTTCTGGACAGCTCGGACAGAGGGTGACCCTTGCACGCGATGTTGAAGGACTTGTACCATCCGAACGGTGACCTGTGGACGTTGAACTCGTGTTCCTTGAGCTTGATCTCGATCTCCCTGAAGATCTCCAGCGCCTTGTCCGGGTTGGCCAGTGATGGACTCAAATGGGCATATGCATAGAGCATGATGTTGTTGGTCTGGACCTTTCCGGCAACGTCGGCGATCTCTTTGGCAGCGGCCTCTGCCGAACCTATTGCATCCTTCTCATCCTGTTTCTCGATCGCCGTGAACGCCACGAGGACCTCTTCCATCCTGCCCTTCTTGACCTCGTCGAGAATCGATTCCGCGAATTTGGTCGGCTCCCTGGCCTCGTACTCCATGTAGTCTGCGTGGATGAAGAGAAGCTTCATTGCTTCCGCAAAAGCCAATGGTGATATAAAAACAATCCTTCCCCAAATTATAAGTTAAGAATTCCCAATTCTCTGTTCGATGTTCAACGCAAGGGTCCTGGACCTTCGTAACCGGGACGAGATCAAGGGCGAGATGAAGAAGGTCGGGAGCACCCGTGCTGGTGTCAAGATAATGTCAAGGAAGGCTGACCAGCGATTGATCAAGCTGGAGAACGTCGGCATCAAAGAGGCGAACATCATCAAACAGGAGATGCTCTCAGCCGGAGGGGACGCTGCAACTCACAAGGGCACTCTGGACCACTCCGTGGAGGAATCCGACCTGATCCTGTTGGGGACGATCCGCCAATATGAGAAGCTGGTTTCCAAACTGAAGATCCAACCTTTCACCTGCAAGGACATCGCAGCCGAGGTCGAGGAGGTGCTGGAGAACTACGACAAGAGAGGCTTTGTGCTGAAGTTCCCCAAGAAGGAGATTGCATTGGACCGCACCTTGGTCATGGGGATTCTGAACGTCACACCCGACTCGTTCTCGGACGGCGGAGAGTTCTTCGATGCAGATGTAGCGGTCGATCACGGAGTGGAGATGGCCGAACAAGGTGCGGATGTCATTGACATCGGTGGAGAATCGACGAGGCCTTTCTCTGACCCAGTTTCACCTGAGGAAGAGCTCAAGAGGGTTAGGCCGGTGGTCGAGGGACTGTTGCAGAGGGTTGACGTTCCGTTATCGATTGACACAAGGCGACCTATGGTTGCGAGGGAGATTATCGAGATGGGTGCCCAGATGGTGAACGATGTCAGCGGTCTCAGGGACCCGGAGATGGTGTCGACCGTTGCCGACATGAACGTTCCAGTCGTTGTCATGCACATGCTGGGAACCCCGAAGACCATGCAGGAGAAACCTGAGTACAAGGATGTCATGGGGGAGATCATAGGCTATCTCAGGAACCAGATCGACATTGCTGTGAAGGGGGACATTCAAAGGGAGAACATCATCGTTGACCCCGGAATCGGATTCGGGAAAACGGTCGAACACAATTTGGAGATAATCCAAAGGCTGGGAGATATGAGGAGTCTGGGGCTTCCGATAATGGTTGGCACGTCAAGGAAGTCCTTCATCGGGAAGATATTGGATTCGGAAGTGGCAGACAGGTTGGAGGGGAGCCTGGCGGCCCTTGTTTCGAGTGTGCTGAACGGTGCGAACATCGTAAGAGTTCATGATGTTGAGGAAAGTGTCAGAGCAGTCAAGATGGCGGAGGCCATTCTCACCAAAAAGTTTTAAGACAGAATCTGAATTGAGCCACCCGTGATATCCAAAGAGAGAATAGCCGAAATCCTCGAGGGTTACGGAGACAATCTTGCTGTAGCTACCGTGTGCTCACATTCCAGTCTGCAGATTTTTGACGGCGCCAGGAAGGAAGGGTTCAAGACCATTGGCATCGCCATTGAGAAACCTCCCAAATACTACGATGCATTCCCAAAGGCCAAACCAGACGAGTTCATGATCGTGGACAGCTACCCTCAGATCCTTGAGAGGACAAATGAGCTGGCAGAGAAGAACGTTGTCATCATCCCACACGGTTCCTTTGTAGAATACCTCGGCGCACAGCGATTCCTCGATATCGATCTACCAACGTTCGGGAACAGAAAAGTC
>JAZGCT010000207.1:0-10939 GCA_036477085.1 Thermoplasmata archaeon
CCAAGCCCATGCTGGGCGATGTTGTGAAACAGCTGAAGGGTCTGACGAAGTGAGATAGATGGTCAGGGAAAGCATACCGGCCGAGGTGGTCGAGATCATCGGAAGAACAGGGATGACGGGCGAGGCCATGCAGGTGAAGGTCAGGGTTTTGGATGGCAGGGACAAGGGGAGAATCATCACCCGGAACGTCAAAGGCGCTGTCCAATTGGGCGACGTTCTCATGCTTCGGGAGACCTCGAGAGAGGCGAGAAAACTCTCCATCAGGTAGGTATCAGATATGGTGGAAAGACGTACTTGCTCCTTTTGCGGAAATGACATAGAACCCGGTACCGGGAAGATGTTCATCAAGAAGGATGGGACAGTGTTCTACTTCTGCCAGAACAAATGTCAAAAGAACCTTCTGAAGCTTGGACGGGTCCCGCATAGGACCAGATGGACGACCAGATATGCCGAGATGAAAGCCGTCCGGCTGGCTCCAGAAAGAAAAGAGAAGGCTGAGAAAAAGAAGAGGACTGCCAAGAAGGTCCCGGCAAAGAAGGCCGCCAAGCCCAAGACGAAGAAAGAACCAAAGCCTCGGAAGGAGGAATGAGACCTTGCCAAAGGAGAGAACGTTCGTGCTGATCAAACCGGACGGGGTCCAGAGGGGATTGATCGGTGACATCGTTTCCAGGTTCGAAAGGAAAGGGTTTAAGATAGTGGCCATGAAGATGCTGGTCGTCAGTGAGGACCGCGCGAAGTCTTACTATTCGGAGCACATTGGCAAACCTTTCTTTGAACCGTTGATAAGATACATCACGTCTGGTCCGTCGGTCGCGATGGTGCTGGAGGGTGACCATGCGGTCAAGGTCGCAAGGAAGATGATGGGAGCCACGAACCCCATAGATGCCGATCAAGGTACGATACGAGGCGACTTCGGACTGCATGTCGGAAGGAACATGATCCACGGTTCTGATTCTTTGACCTCGGCCGAAAGGGAGATCTCACAGTTCTTCACAGAGGAAGAAATCACCAACTACACGAAGGTCGATGAGGACTGGCTGTACGGTGAGTGATCCGAGATACGATTATTCCATATTCCAGGTGGTGGGTCAGAATGATAAGACAGCCCATTGTCAGCGTGCTCGGCCATGTTGATCATGGAAAGACGACTATTCTGGATGCCATTAGGGGAACTGCCGTTGTGTCGCGAGAGGCTGGAGCGATAACCCAGCACATAGGAGCGACCGAAGTCCCCTTGGAGACGATAATTGAGACTTGTAAACCTCTGACGGGAGGTGACGAGTTCAGGGTTCCAGGCCTTCTTTTCATCGATACTCCGGGACATCATTCTTTTGTCACGCTGAGGGCCAGAGGCGGGGCATTGGCAGACATAGCCTTGCTGGTGGTGGATGTAATTGAGGGGTTCATGCCACAGACCCTGGAGTCCATAAGGATCCTGAAGATGCACAAGACACCTTTCGTCATAGTCGCCAACAAGATCGATCGGATACCAGGCTGGCGGAAGGTGAAGAATGTTGTTTTCGTGGAAGCACTTGAGAAGCAGCCAGAATCGGCCAAGAAGAGGCTCGATGAGCTGATATACGACATGGTCGGGAAACTGTACGACCTAGGACTGCCGGGAGATCGTTATGATAGGGTGACCGATTTCACCGCCAACGTTGGGATCGTTCCTGTGAGCGCCAAGTACAAACAGGGTATCCCGGACGTGCTGCTCATCCTGATAGGTCTGGCCCAGAAGTATCTGGAAAAGGGTCTTGAGACAGAGGAAGGACCCGGAGAAGGTACCATACTCGAGGTCAAGGAGGAGAAGGGGCTGGGACCGACAGCGGATGTGATCATCTACAAAGGTACGTTGGAGAAGGGTGATACAATCATTCTGGGCAGCAGGGGGGAGCCCATAACGACCAAGGTGAGAGCTCTGCTTAAGCCAAAACCACTGGACGAGATAAGGGACCCGGAGGACAAGTTCCTTTCGGTCGACAGTGTGAGTGCGGCCGCGGGAATCAAGATCACTGCAGCGGATATCGAGAAAGCGGTTGCCGGTGCTCCCTTGATAGTCGCACGCAAGGACATTGAGGAGATCAAGAAACGAGTTCGTGATGAGACATCCATCGAGCTCGCGACCGAGGAGGACGGTCTGATAATAAAGGCGGATGCAATAGGTTCCCTGGAGGCGCTCGCTTACGAACTGAAAGCGGCCGAGATACCTTTGAAGTCCGGAAGGGTCGGCGATGTTTCCAGAAGAGACGTAATCGAGGCCGCCACAATCAAGGACCCGCTCAAGAGGGCGATACTGGCTTTCAATGTGGATGTGCTTTCAGACGCCAAGGAGGAGATAATGAAATCGGGGGCTCATGTCATTCAGAACAGCGTGGTGTACAGGCTTCTCGATGACTATTCTGCCTGGAAGGATGAGAAGAAGAGAGAACTGGAAGCAGAGAAGAGGATGGAGATCAACTATCCTGGTAAGATGCTGCTTCTGCCAGACTGCTGCTTCAGGGTCTCCAAACCGGCCATCTTCGGAGTCAGGGTCCTATCTGGGAGAATCCGCCCCAAGCAACAGCTTCTCAGGGAGGACGGGAAAATCCTAGGCAAGATCAAGAGCGTGCAAGTAGAACAGAAGAGCCTGAAGGAAGCGACAGCGGGAGCGGAGGTCGCTATAGCTGTAGGGGGCGTCACATTCGGAAGGCAGATGAATGTGGGTGACATTCTTTATGTTGACCTGCCGGAATCCCATGCGAAGGCGCTGGAGAAGGTGGAGCTGACCGCTGATGAGATCGAAGTGCTTGAGAAGGTCAAGGAGATCAAGCGAATGGAGAATCCGTTCTGGGGGATGTGATTGAGCGAGATAGAGTTGAGATGCAAGAACTGTAACAAGTGGTACGGAGCCGAGAATGATGAGTTTGGCCCCTGCATGGTAAAACACATGAGAGGGGACAAGAAGCACCTAACTCATGGCAGCCATATCTGCGACGAGGAAGAGGGTAGGATCGGAGGTTGATCCCATTGGACATCAGAAAGATGACTCCTGAAGACATTCCTTTCGCTGTTGGAATCACAGACAAAGAGGGTTGGGGCTATGTGGAGGAGGACTTCGTCAAGATCCTCGAAATGGAGCCGAAGGGGTGCTTTGTCGCACATGCTCGGGATGAGAAAGTCGGCATGCTCACAACCATCAACTACGGCAGGACGGCATGGATAGGGAATGTGGTGGTCAAATCTGAGCGCCGAAATCAGAACATAGGTTCGGAACTGATCTCGCACGCCGTGGACTATCTCCGAAGCGAATCGGTCGAATCGATCGGGCTCTACTCGTACCTAGATGCCATTTCATTCTATGAGGCGATCGGGTTCGAGCAGAGCTTCAGAGTGGGCAGGTTCTCCGGACCTGGCCGGAAGTCAGGTGGAAGTGGAATGAGGAAGTTCGTGGTGGGCGTACTGCCGGCAATGGTGTCGTTTGACCAGAAATACTTCCCAGGAGATAGGACGACACTTCTGAGCATGTTCGCGAAGAACGACCCAGACCTGATGTTCTGGGCTGGAAACGGGGAGGTCCGTGGCTACATAGCTGGATTCTGTTCACCAAAGGCGTGCGAGATCGGCCCATGGGTCTGCGACCCTGGGAGCCCTGACCTTGCAGAGTCACTTCTGCTGGACTGCTTCTCAGCGCTTGGAGACAAGGAGAAATCCTTGGCGGTTCCCATGGAGAATGGAACTGCAGTTGAAATGGTCAATAAGAATGGCCTGACCAAGGAATTAGAGGTTGTCGCTATGTTCTTCGAAAGTGACAAGAGCTTCATGGACCATGATGGAATCTTTGGAGTTGGCTCGCTGGAAATGGGTTAGCATCGTTCGGGAGTCTGGCCAAAGGCGAGGTAGATTCTCAAAAATGATATCTTCGAACCAAGTTTTATTATAGCCAAAGCGGTGACAAACGTGGGACGAGATACCATGGTCGCTACTAAGAGGATTAAGACCTACATCAGAGGATTGGATGAACACCTTCAGGGCGGCATTCCTCAAAGTCATACTGTTTTGATTGCTGGCAAGCCAGGGACCATGAAGAGTTCGGTTGCATACAATATTCTGTACCACAACGCCAAGAATGAGGGCAGGAGCGGGGTCTACGTGACGCTGGAGCAGTCCAGGGAGTCCGTCTTGGACAGCATGGCGGGGCTTGGTATGCCGTTGAACGGCCTGGATGACAAGTTGAGCGTTCTCGACCTGGCAATGATCAGGAAGAAGCTCAAGGATCTTACCGACCAGTCCTGGATGGAAGTCTTCAAGATGTACGTCAACAACCTCAAAGGGAGCATGGACACGGGCATATTGGTGCTTGATTCCCTCCCAGTCCTAGAGGTCATGGCTAAGTTCGAGGATCCCAGAGACGATCTGTTCAGGTTCTTCGAGTGGATAAGGGATCTCAACATCACAGCGTTCCTGATAGCCGAGATGGACCAGGACAAGATGAAGTTCTGCGAGCACGGTGAGGATTTCCTTTCCGATGGAATAATGCATCTGGACCTCAGAAGGGACGACAGGGTCGTCAACCTGTTCCTGAGCATTGTGAAGATGAGGAAGACCAGACACAAAAGAGGGTACTTCCCACTGATTTTCGACGAAGGCGGCTTCGAAGTAGTCACCCACTAGAATACCCTGGGTCCTATCAGTTGCCACAGTATCAACGCTAGAATAAAGAAGGAGAGGAAGTAAGATACCCTCTTGACGATCGCCTCTCTGCGTTCAGCATTCATGTTGGCCCGCGTCTTCTCCAGAAAGGTGTCGAACCCATCCCTGAACACGTACCCTCCATCCAATGGAACTGCCGGAAGAGCATTCGTCAGCCCCAGCATGAGATTAAGCCAGAAGACCCAATAGAACGAGTTGGCTAATATCCAGAAAAGAGGCTCGGAAGCGCCGGCTAAAGCACCCGAAGGCTCATAGAAGCTTGTGTATGGCTCCTCGATGGGTGAAAGACCGCGCAACGGAAGGCTGATGTAGATTATCATCGAGTACATCGTTGAATCTATCGATTCAGGATAGATTGTTGGTGTGTAGACCTGCTTTCCCGTCCCGGTGTAGATGGAGTATATCCCCAAGAAGCCGATGGGTTCGTTATCGGACCTGTTCGAGAGAACAACATCCTCTCTGTAGTACTGACCATCGTTGTAGATGGTCAATGTGACGTTATCCCGCGGTCTGGTGGTTCCCATCAAGTCGCCAAATGCGGATACGCTGTCCAATGGATTCTCGCTGTTGTTGTGATATATTGAGGTTATGATCATGCCGGGCTCCAGACTTGAGTTCAGTGCTGGACTATCTTCAACGAGTCCGATTACGCCGTTGCCCACGGCCACTGGCTCGGCATTTCCTATGAAAACGGAGGTGAAGACCAATGAGCATATCAGGGCGACAATCAGGTTGGATGTGGGTCCGGAAGCGAACATCCTGCTGCGTTTCCTTTTCTTCATGACCTGCAACTCTTCCTCATCTGGCTCCACGAAAGCGCCCATGGGAACGATGAAGAACACAAGTCCGAGGGAGAGGATCTTGGACTTCGCCACCCTGGTGAGTATCCCGTGAGTGAACTCATGTACAACCAAAGCTATGACCAGGGCCAGGATGCCGTACCAGATCGGTATTATCGGGTTCAGCCCGGGTATCCCCAGTATCATCTGAGGCGTTGGGACCCTCTCCTTGGGGATGTTCATCACCAAAAAAGCAACCCAAATCAGGACGACCAGGAAAGTGAACATCACCACGAAGGTAATCGCAACCGAGAAATCCCCGTAGACCTTCCAGAATCTCTTGGGCCTTGCCAGCCAGTCAATGAACCTCTTGCCCTTCTCGGTCCTCCACAGGAGGAATGGCCCCTGGAAAGCGAACGGTGTGCCCTCCAGCCACTTCTTCTTGTAGATCACATAGACCGCGATGATCCACAGACTGATTGTCAAGAAGAACAGGAAATACGGGTTCAGAAGTATCGATTCCATTCTGCCTTAAGTAAAATCTCAGGTATTTAAAGAATTACTATCTAATCCCGGCTCCAAACCTCTTCGGACATGCTGCTGTACAGGAGCTGATGGTTCACCTCATCATCCACCACTTCTTCGTGAGCCAATTGCTTGATGAACTCTGTGCGGAGCACCCAGTAGTGGATCCTCCACAGCTTTCCACGCTTTATGTGAATCTCTTCCTGCCGGGTTGTGAGCAATCCCTCTTCCTCAAGCATGTAGAAGACATCCCTGTCATCCACGTCCAGACGATTGTCTATGACCTCTTCTGTGAAACCGAAGAAAGATATGATGTACTCTGCCAGGGCCACAACCTCCTTCTCTGGCATCCCCTTCTTCCCAAGGGTCCTCCCAATGGCCTGTGTCAGTTCATCTAAGCTCACTACCGGCAAAGCATCTCCGGAAGTTACAACCTTAGGCTTTCGGATTATAAGTTTCGACTTAATTACCAATTGTTATTACCAACTTTGAGTATTCAGCCATATGTTCTCCATGCTTTACACGACAACTGGTTCCGAGGACGAAGCTGAGAAGATATCCAACAAGCTGCTGGAGAGGAGATTGGTGGCGTGCGCCAACATATTCCCGATCCGTTCGATGTACTGGTGGAAGGGTGAGATAGAGAAGGAGCAGGAGTTCGCCATCATCTTCAAGACAAGGACCGAACTGCTCGATGAGGCGATGGCAGTAATAAAGGAACTGCACAGCTACGAAGTCCCCTGCCTCATGTGCTATGAGTACGCCCAAGGAGACCGAGATTATCTGAATTGGATCTCAGAAGAGACAAAAGGGAACTAGCCCCAGCTAACGTCTGACGACCATCCCAGCGTAGCCCACGACCTCCCCCATAGGCTGGATGTCACCAGACGTGGCGTATTTCAGAAGCTCGGACTTCTGACCCTGGGCGGCAACCAGCATGGCCATCACAGGTCCGTAGCCACACATCGAGATGTTCTCTTTATTGACGACCTTGAACAGACCCTTTGCGTCCATCTTCAGTATCTGGTCGATTGCGAGCTTGTCCATCCTTTCCGCAATGTCTTGAGGTATGTAATGTGAGAAATCAGTGGAGGCCAGAACAACAACATCCCTTCCTTCGATCGCCTTCCCGACGATCTCCCCCACCTCCCTGGCGGTCTTGAAATCCTGAAGTCCCATGCTGATCGGTACTATCTTGGCATTCGGAGACAGATACTGAATAAAGGGTAGCTGAACCTCTAATGAATGTTCGCCACGATGGGCAAGTATATCTTCCGAGATGATGCCTTGCACCATCTTCCCGGCCAGTTCCTTGTCCACGGGAACGACGCCCATGGGCATGGAGAAGTCCTCTGCGGTGACCGCGACCATTGCGCCCATCCCGGTATGGTTGGGGCCGATTATCACAAAGGTCTCAGGGAATCCATCAGCGGCGAGAGCGTTGAAAACATGGGCAGCGACCGGGCCAGAATACACGAAACCGGCATGCGGGCAGACGGCTCCTATTATGGACCTCGGACCGTCCTTCAGTTCAGGAACTTCACCAGGTCCGATCGGACTCTTGAAACATCTCTCGACCTGCCTTCTGAGTTCCTCCGGATTATCGGAATAGAACTGTCCGGCGACTGTCGCATATCTCATCTGAACACCTACAAAGAGGCTTCGAAGTCCTCCAGGGTCAGAGTGAAATCCTCGTCGCTGCCTATCTCACCCCTCGCCTTCAGGACCTCCCTTGTGAGCAACCAGTAGACCGTGGCAAGAGCTCTCCTGCCTTTGTTGTTGGTCGGAATGATCAGGTCGACGTTTCGGGTCTCGTTGTTAGCGTCACAAAGGCCGATAACTGGTATCCTGAGTTTCATGGCCTCGCGAAGTGCTTGTTGGTCTGCGGCGGGATCAGTAACAAGTAGGATATCGGGCTCAGTGTACTCTGGAAGATTGGGATTGGTCAGTGTCCCTGGAACGAACCTCCCAGCAAAGATATCGGCCCCAATGGTCCTGGCAAACAGCTTTGACGGTTTCTGACCGTATTGTCTGGCAGCGACAACCAGTATCCTGCTCGGATCTACCTTGGCGAGGAACTTGGCCGCCATCCTGATCCTTCTGTCGGTCTTCTTGATATCCAAAACGTAAAGGCCGTCCGTCCTGACCTTGTATATGAACTCCTTCA
The DNA here is from genome assembly GCA_036477085.1 of Thermoplasmata archaeon. GTDB lineage: Archaea > Thermoplasmatota > Thermoplasmata > RBG-16-68-12 > SOIM01 > JAGLME01. The sequence goes on from JAZGCT010000207.1 coordinate 8,161, forward strand.
TATCGGCGCTCTTCTGCTGAGTGCCTATGTGAACGCCAGAAGTAAGATAAACGTCCTCCTGGACCAGCAGTCCTTCCTCTTCATTATTCTCATCTGCTTCCATCAGTTACCACCAGATTCTGTATTCTCCTCAATCCGTATCAGCTCATTAAGTTTTGCTGTCCTTTCACCGCCAACAGCTCCAGTTTTGATGGCTAGACAGCCGAATGCGACGCTCAGGTGTGCGATCGAATCGTCATTGGTCTCACCAGACCTGTGGGACATCACCATCTGGTATCCATTCTCCCGGGCATATTCAACGGTCTCCACCATATCGGTAACCGTTCCTATTTGATTGGGCTTCAGCAGGATGGCATTGGCCGCTTTCATGCGAACACCCTTCTCCAGCCTCTGGATATTGGTCACGAAAAGGTCGTCACCCACTATCAGGCATCTGTCCCCTACCGCTTCGGTCAGCCTGGCGAAGCTCTCGAAGTCCTCTTCGTGGAACGGGTCCTCGACGCTGAACAGATCAAACTCCTCGACAAGATCTGCGACAAAATCCACCTGGCCATCGGTCGAAATCTCGCCCTCACGATACTTGTACACCCCGTTCTTGTAGATCTCGCTTGCCGCCATATCAAGGCAGGGCCTGCAGTCGAACCCGACAGATTCAGAGATCTCACCACATGTCTCAGATAATATGTCAAGGGCCTCCTCGTTGGTAATGCCCGCGAGCCATGCCCCTTCGTCGCCTTTGCCGATGGCTTGGTTGGGCAAAATCTCAATGAGTTTCTCCTTGACCCTCTTGTGTACGACCGCATTTGCAAAGACAGAATCCTGAAAGGTCGGACCCTGTGCGATTGAAAGGAATTCCTGGATGTCGGTACCTCCAACGCCATGAGCTCCTCCACCAATCATATTGCCCATGGGTCTGGGTAGTGATTCCGAAGACGGTCCGCTCAGGTATGAATAGAATGGCGTCTTGCTCACTTCGGCAGCGGCCTTCGCCAGCGCAAGGGAAGTAGCCACAGCAACGCTTCCACCGATGCGGGAGAAGTCATCAGTACCATCAATCTCATGCAACCAGCTGTCGAACGAGGCTTGGTCCATCCCGTCCATCCCAATCATTTTGGGAACGATCTCCTCCCGGAATAGTTCAATAGACGCGTCAATGCCATCCTCGGGAAAAGCTGCAACCTCATGAACGCCGGTACTGGCACCGCTTGGAGCTGCCGATGTTCCGGAACCGCCCTCGAGAAAAACGTCCACCTCGACCGTTGGGTTGCCCCTGCTGTCCAGGATCTTACGGATCCTTGCAGAAACAACCTGGGCTATCTCATCCCCTCCGAACCGTGATGGGTATGGCATCCTTCTCATACTCAGCAAAGGCTATATCCAAGGGCTCGTTCGAGGGATCGGGAGATGGGACCAGAATCGGAGCGCCCAGGCTTATCTGGAGGGATCTTGCACCGATTATCCTGGCAACTTCGTAACGGGTATATCTAGTCATGGCAAACGGTCGAATACAGCAGATTCGGATTTAAAGGTTTTGTTGAATCTGGCCCTGATACTCCCTTTTTAGGGGCACTGAGAGAGATATCTTAATATGGAAAGAGTCGATTTCGTTTCGGTGATTTAATGGTTGAGGCGTATTGTGTGAAGTGCAGGGCAAAAAGGGAAATGAAGGATCCCCAGAAGATAACAATGAAGAACGGCAAGCCCGCCACAAAGGGAACCTGCCCTAATTGTGGCACCAAGATGTTCAGGATAGGTGGATAATCCTCGATCTGCTTTTTCGTTAACCGCAATGTCCAACCCAGTTGAATCCATCTATCTATTGAGGCATTTCCAGGTTTAGTCCAAAGGAGAGAGGTATTCTGAAGGTTCCAGACATCAAATCGGTTCCCCCTGGGGAGAAGGGGAGGCAGGTTGTCCAGAGAGACAAGAATGCGATCGCGACGTCCACCAAGACCAGTGAACTGGTCGCCGAAAGGGCAAGGGGAAGCCTGGTCTGGGACGTGGACGGGAACATCTATATCGATTTCACGAGCGGAATCGGAGTGGTGAACACTGGCCATTGTCATCCGACAGTTGTCAAGGCTGTCGGAGACCAACTCAATAAACTAATGCACTTTGCTGGAACGGATTTTTACTACGACATACAGGTGACCTTGGCCGAAAGGCTGTCCAGAATCACTCCAGGAGATTTCGACAAGAAAGTATTCTACACCAACAGCGGGACCGAATCGGTTGAGGCTGCCATAAAAGTGGCAAAATGGTCCAGTAAGAGGAACAGGTTCATCGCCTTCACCGGCGCATTCCACGGACGGACGATGGGTTCTCTGGCGTTGACAGCGTCAAAGACGACCCATCAGGAGAGATTCTTCCCAACCATGCCCGGTGTTGACCACGTTCCCTACGCTTACTGTTACAGGTGCCCTTACAAGCTGGAGTACCCAGGATGTGGCGTGTATTGTGCGGACGCGATCCAAGAGCAGTATCTGGACAAGTTCATCCCGCCCAACGACGTCGCCGCTCTGTTCTTTGAGTCGATCCAGGGAGAGGGGGGTTATATCGTGCCTCCTCCGGAGTTCGCCAAGAAGATCTCTGAGATATGCAAGCGGAACGGAATCTTGCTGGTCGACGATGAGGTTCAGGCAGGGTTCGGAAGGACCGGGAAGATGTTCGGAATAGAGCACTTTGGAATTGTGCCCGACATAATCTGCATCGCAAAGGGGATGGGTTCCGGTGTCCCTGTCGGCGCGATCGTTTTCGATGCCAAACTTGATTTCGGTGT
>JAZGCT010000208.1:0-2735 GCA_036477085.1 Thermoplasmata archaeon
AAGTTACATACTGCGCTTTGATTTTCTAAACATAAACAAGTATTCTCTTGACGGGATGAGGGAGATCTATTCATCATTGACGCAGATTGGCACGATAGCTTGTTACGAGGATTTCTCTGAAGCTATCGATGGCTTCAAGGAACTCAAGAAGATCCATGCTGAGGACGTTGCAGGTCTGTTGGCAGAAGGAGCTGTACGGCCGATCCGCCCTTGTGTACAGGGTTCAGTCCTGCTTCCTTCAATTGAGCCAGATACTCTAGGACATGTATTGCTCTTTCCAGTTGGGCTTGGCTCGATGCTTTGCCAGATTCAAGGAGGTTATCCATGGTAGACTTCTTGAAGCAAGAGAGATCTCCGCAGAAGTTCTTCCGAAGGGATAAGTCCTTCTCCATCAAATTCCTCAGCTGAATGCCAATACTGGCTCAACCGATTCGCGAGCGCTTGTCAGCAGCCAATCCGGTATCTCTATTTCGGGGTCTTTCCTGGAGACCAGGTAGAGGACCTTCTCCAGGTCTTCCCATACGCCTCGTCGCTGGGCATACCTGCGGAGTTTGCGGAAGTTAAGGGTGTTCTTCCTAAGAATTCCGGAAACTACGTTGAGAAATTCCCTTCGAGGGAACTGGAATTCCTCCCGGATGATGAGAGAATACAGATCGGTTATTATTCTCTCTGCCGTCGGATGCCTGAGACCCTCTGTGATCTCGGTCGCATAGGTCTCTCTTCTTCCAAAGAGCAAGACCGGTCTGTCGAAATAGTCAAAGAGGTTTCTCATCAGACATTTGTCGGGATCTGAGATCACCTTGTAGCCTTCTTCTACGAGAATGTCCCTCAGAGCCTCTAAGTAAGTTGGATCGGTCTCTATTATGATGGCGTTCTTTCCCATGGTGTCATGGGTGAAATAGCCAATATCCTCGGTGCTCCATATCGTGAAATCCAGTCTTGGCATTCGACTCTTTATGACTCCATTAGTGTCTCTGGCCTCATTGCTCACGGGAAGATTGGATGTCTTGTTGGACAACTTCGAAGACCTCAACTCATACTGACCATATCCTGTTTTGACCAGTACCCCTTGCGATCTCATTCTCGAAAGATAGTTGTATGCTGTGCTTTTCTTCAATTTGAAGGATCTCACTAGATCGTCAGGTGTTACACGCTTCTTCTTTTGAACATATTCCACTATCATGTTCGACACATTCTTTTTCATCATTACTGTATACATGTTTGTCATTATTTATACTTTTCTGACAAACATTTATCATTGGTGCTCATATCACCTACGATGCTTATGAATTCGTGTTTACTTATACATGTCCTGTCATCAGTTATGTTGTGATGACAAAACTCATATTAGGCAGCTATGTCATAGATGGTGGAAACCACCGAGAACAAACTCCCGGGGCTCAGTTTCTGTGGGTTGGTGATTGCGCGAATCATGTGGCATCAGTTGGAGACAAGAAGACCGGACAAATGCGAAGGGATGGTGAACAGGTCGAGGACCGCTGTCAGCCGGATTATGCCGTTGCGGGTGCGTTCAGTTCCAAGACCGAGTTCAGAAGGAAGAAGTCGTTGATGGAGTGGGAAAGGAGTGTAATCCGGGGTGGAGGTGGGAGGGGTGATTGTCATTGCGGATGAGGGTGTGTCGGTGATTGTGCAACCGAGAGGGTGACGTCGCGCCCCTCCCGCTTTTTTCTTTTTTGCACTGACCCAGGATTACCGCGAAATAAACAGCTGGAGGCATTGATCTGATTCTCGATTACACCATCGAAAAAACGATAGAGAGATGTAGTCCCCGAACGGTCTTGCACTGGTCCGAGGCAGCGAGCATTGTGTTTCAGAAGAGGAAGGTGGGGAAAAGGGCCCCAGAGAGACCACTTTGCCTTTGGACATAGGAAATATGCGACAGAGCGGCCAAACTGACTCCGGGGAGTCTCTTCAGCTCACATGGGGGATAAGTATTCGCAATCGCTTGGAAGCTTTGGATAGTGCAAAAGTCCCTTCAGCTCCTTTTCTATGGAATTCCCGAGGCCTCTCAACTCATCTTCCAGTGCGATTATCTCCTTGGCATCATCTATATATGCATCCACGTTTCGACAGAGTTGGTCATGGTCTCGTTTCAGTTCCCCTGCTTCTTTTCGGGTGCGAACCTTGCCCATACCTGTTGACCTCATGAATGGATTGAGGGATTCTATGTGGGATAATATGGATTATAACATATATCAGAATTTGTAATATAGCATATGCTACAGATGTCGAGGTCTTACACCCCTATTTCCTTCGAACAGATGACCCGGAACCACCTAACTATCGGCCTCTGCTTCCTCGGATGGGGTTGCCTCAACTCCTTCAAAGCCCTTAAGCACACGCAGCACTACAACCTGCAAAGCACCCGCCGACGAAACCGCCCAGTGAAATGCCTTGAGACTTGAGATCTCGCTTCAGGCATTGTAGCTTCGATCGTGCAAAGACCTTTAGGCTAGATGCTGCGTCAAGTTCCTGGGTGTCGTTGGATGTGCATGCTACCAGTGTGGTCCATATGAAATTGACAAAAGCCTTGGTGAAGGATGCGTTCAGCAGGAAGACATTTGAGCGGGGCTACAACTACTTCAAGGAGGGGTATGTGACTCAAGGCATCGACTTTCAAGACAGGATATGGGGGATGGTTGCCGGATCACGGCCGCAACCGTACAGGGTTCTCGGTTCTAATGGAGGAGAACCAGATCGTTTCCGAGTGCTCC
>JAZGCT010000209.1:0-3881 GCA_036477085.1 Thermoplasmata archaeon
GGCGGGACCATCCACTATTACGAGATTCTCACCGAGGTAGAAGCCCAAGAAAGAGAGGATGAACTACTCTCAACTGTCCAAAAGCAAGGAAGGAAGATGGAGCTCGAAGAGCGCAGGATCGTGCACGGGTACTCTCCCACGCAGAACCATTACGTCTTCGACATCAAGGTTTCTTGAGGTTTATCCCTGTCTGTCCCTGATAGTTCCCCGATCTTTCGTCGTATGTTTGTTCCGCTTCCGAACTGACCTCTTCCAGGACCATCTGGGCGAAGGTGTCGCCGACCGATATCTCCACATCATCTGGTGACGAGTTGAAGCCCGCCAGCGTGAGGGTCCCCTTGAACCCTGCATCGATCTTGCCGAAGGATGCTATGATCCCTCTCCTTGCCCAGCTCGACCTTATCCACAGCTGTCCGGTCACTTTTGGACCGAACTCCACGAACTCCTTGGTGCTGATAACGAAGTTGGAGAGAGGGGGCACAAGAATCTTGCCCTCGCTCACCTTCGTCTTAGTCTTATTCACAAGGACCTCGTCTATCGTCAAGTCGTATCCGTTGGGTGTCAGGTTGCTTTCCTTGAAGCCTCGAATCTTCAATTGTCCGTTCTCTATTGCGTTTACCACGTCTTTGTCTGAGAGGATCGACATCGTTCCCCCTTCTGGGTTGAATGTAACTATGGGGATAAAAGGATTTTTGAAGGGAATAGATAAATATTCATGGATATTTGGGGTGGATGGGGTAGGTGGTGAGATGGACTTTCGATTGACCGAGGAACAGAGGATGGTTAAGAAGATGGCCAGGGACTTTGCCGAGGAGGAGATGATCCCTTTTGTGGCAGAATGGGAGGAGAAGAACGAGATCCCAATGGAGTTCTATGACAAGATGGGAAAGCTCGGGATGCTCGGCGCTCCCATACCCGAGGAATACGGCGGTTCCGGGATGGATTATGTCTCGTATCATCTCATGATCGAGGAGATTGCCCGCGCGTGCTCTTCGGTCAGGACGACCGTGTCCGTGCAGACATCGCTTGCCGAGACGAACATCCTGTTGTACGGATCGGAGGAACAGAAACAGAAGTATCTGGTCAAGCTCGCCAAGGGCGAGATGCTGGGAGCTTGGGCGCTTACCGAACCCAACGCTGGGTCCGATGTCTCCGGAATGCAAACGATCGTCAAGGAGGAAGGCGACGAGTGGGTCCTCAACGGTACTAAGATGTTCATCTCCAACGGCGACATCGCTGACGTTGTCATCGTTTTCGCAAGGCTCCCGAACACGAAGAAGCATGATGGTATGTGCGCCTTCCTAGTCGAGAAGGGCACCCCCGGGTTCTCCATTGGCAACGTCGAGATCGGAACCAAGTTGGGTCTCAGGGCATCACATACCGCGGAGCTCATCTTCGAGGATTGCAAGGTCCCCAAGGAGAATCTCATCGGCAACCCCGGCGACGGATGGAATATGGCCATGAAGGTCCTTGATTCCGGAAGGCTCAGCGTGGCCGCTGGTGCTGTGGGGATAGCAAGGGCGTGTCTGGAGGCGAGCATCAAGTACGCCAAGGAGAGGTACGCATTCGGAAGACCTATCGGAAGTTTCCAGATGATAAAGGACAAGATCGCACAGATGAGCACTGAGATAGACGCCGCGAGGCTTCTTGTGTTGCGCGCGGCACAAAAGAGGGATCTGGGCGAGGACAATACGCTCGAGGTCAGCCAGGCCAAGCTCTTCTCCGCTCAGGTGGTCATGAAGGCGGCGGACGAGGCCGTCCAGATTCACGGCGGTTACGGTTACTCATCCGAGTTCCCGGTGGAGAGGTACTTCAGGGACGCCAAGGTATGTTCCATTTACGAAGGCACCAACGAGATCCAGAAGCTCATAATCGCCAACGCTGTAATCGGGGAACTTGACTGAACCTCATTCTTCCAGAACGAACTCCCACTCACACCACGAGTTGTCAGCGTGTGCATCCGGTGGACAGGTTAGACAATTGACCTTTATCTTGGGGTTCAACTCTTTTGCGAAGAGCTTCAGCCAGTTGTAGCGGACGCCCTTGCACGGGAACTCCCCCAGCCCCTTCTCGACCCTTCTGGTCTGCACCCTGCACTTTGTGTTCCTGTACAATCCCCTGTTCTCCTCCACCTCTATCTCTTTCCTCTCGGTGTCCAGGGACCAGGAGCACGATCGGAGCGCCTGCATGAACGAGGGAATATCCTCTCCGGAGACGCCCATGGTCTTGATCAGCCGCCTGACCTCTATCTTCGCCATGTCCTCCCAGACCCTGGTGTCGATCTCCAGGGCGTCCTCGCCCCCCAACTTCTGTTCGATGCCCAGGAAATATAGTCCATCGACCGCGAACAGGTCCCTTATGTGCATGAAGAGAACGTCTATGAGCTCCTCCTTTGACAATTCCCTCAACCATTCTCTGTCAGGTTCTCTTCCCACGAAGTTGCCGATATTCTCCGCCATTCGAATCAACCATCTTACTCAACGTGCATATTTGAACCCTTCTCATTTGTTGCTTATCCCAGTTGCTTGCTCATGAGAAGTGAGTATTATTACTGCATAGATGACAATTCCCTAGGACATACCGAAAGACTGAAAGTGCGACATTTCATTCAAGTGATGGAGGTGGTTTGGTGAAGTACACGGACATATTCGTGGAAAGTCCCATCGAGAACGTTCAACACATGGTTGGTCAAGTCTTTCAAGCGAACAAGTTCACCGTCAATTGGAAAGACCAGCATTCCGGCACCGCCAAGAAGGGAAGCAAAGGAATGAACTTCGCCTTCGGCGGCTTTGCACAGTACTACGAAATAGATTTCCAGATCCATTCGATGCCGGATGAATCTGTGGCGGTCAGGCTTGTCAAGTCCACGACCGGGCTCATGGGGGGAGCTCTCGGAATGCATAAGGTGAAGAAACAGTATCAGCAGGTCGTTGACATGCTGTCCGATTTCTTCAAATCTCAGGGGATGTACAAGGGCAAGAAGTAGTATTGGAGGGGACGCGGAACTCTGTTGGAATGTTCACTTCCCGCCTAGTCAGCGCCAGCTATTCTTTTTCCTTGCTGCATATCATATCAAGAAATAGTAAACTTTAAGACCAAGTGCGGTATTCGAGAGAATCAGTTATCTAAGCATCCCTCCACAACGAGGCCGTTCGGACTTTTACATCTGGACGGCCGACCTTTTTTCTTATGTTCTCTTGCTGGACAGACCATCGAACCGATGTGTATTTATCCGAGTTCAACAATGATTTTTTCTGGAAGTGCTTAAAATGAGGTTTCCGCGCTCGAGGCTCCTGACCTGTGTGATTGGTATTGTGACCGCTCTTCCATTGGTGTTCTCTGCCGCAATGTTGGTTGCCGTTCCCGTCGTGGCGGATGAGGGCAGGAACCTGTCCATGTTCCAGGATGTGAACCAGGACGGCAATATCGACATTGTCTTTCCTTCAGGTAAGACATACTACAACGTTGGAGAGAACAGATACCGGACGAACGAGATTGAGTTCACTGGTACCGGATACAGGCTGAAGGAATACTTCTTCTCCAACGGAACTTTGGCTCCTCTCTTGAATCCCGCTCTTAACCTGGAACCCTCGCCTCTACATCTGCTGGACGAGGATGGGGACGGAATACCCGAGACGATTATCTTCACCAATTACGGCGATCTTTCGATGGTGATGTACCGCGGTGACGGAACGGGAACTTTCTCCGTGGTCAGGTCATTGGACATCCAGTCCGACATGACACCCGATTACATCGCCATCTTTGACAACAAGGAACTGAGGAAGAAGCAGGGCATTGTGGATCTTCAATAATCGCTAGCTCACTCTCCCTCAAGTTGTTCTCGTGCATAACCAGAGACGTCAGTTTCTTTAGGGATAGTA
>JAZGCT010000021.1:0-5809 GCA_036477085.1 Thermoplasmata archaeon
CCATTCGAAGCAAGTATTCCAACCTGGGCGTAGTGCTCCAGACCTACCTCTATCGGACGGAGAAGGATGTGGAGAACGTTATAGAGAACGGTCACAGCCTGAGGATCTGCAAAGGGGCGTACAAGGAACCGAGGGACATTGCTTTCCCAAAGAAGTCCCAGGTGGACCAGAACTTCATTCAGTTACTGGAGAAGCTGCTGGGAGAGCGCGCAAGGAAGAACGGCGTGTACGTCGGCGTCGCTACCCATGATGAGAAGATCATCGATTGGACAAAGAACTTCGCGAGGGAGAACGGAGTGGGAAAGGAGGAGTTCGAGTTCCAGATGCTGTACGGGATCGGGATCAACCTGCAGAAGAAGCTCGTCAAGGAAGGTTATCAGATGAGGGTCTACATACCGTTTGGGACCCACTGGTATCCGTATTACACAAGAAGACTGGCGGAGAGGCCCGCGAACTTACTGTTCTTTGCTAAGACTTTCTTGAGGGAGTAGATGCGCAAGTTCTGGTTGCGGCGCCGATTCATACAGGAGGCGTCCTAAAACTGGCATAAGTGGAATCATATCCGGTTGGAAGATAGATGATCCTAATCTCATAGTTTGAGTCGGGCGTCAGATCGGTCATCGATATCTCATCGCCTGGATCCAGTTCAAAGTTGTTGTTCATATCCCTATAGTAAAGGCTTCCGACGTCCTGGCCGCTCTTCAAGACGAGGTCACTGTCGTGGTCGGCAGTGAACTGATACGTGTCTATGAACGTTCCGTCCCTTATCACGATGACCTCGAACTCGGTCGCAGCTGGATCACGGCTGAAATTGCCCAGTTGGACCTTTGCCCTCGTGGGACCTTCAACCTCTACAGATGAATCAAAGGCCATTGGAACCTCGTAGTCATCGAAGTACACGTCATCATGTGTCATATTGAACATGAAAAAGGACATGAACATCGGCACGACAGCGACGGCAATCGCCACTGTAACGACCATGGCCACAATGACGGCGGTCTTATCTTTCTTGGGCGGTGGAAAAAAGGACTGAAGTAAGGCGGTGGGTACGGGTACTGAGGATACTGCTGAGGATAGATGGGTTGCTGCTCAGGGGGTCTAGCACCATTTGCCGACATATCCCTCACAATAGGATATTCAACGATATCGGAGTATTTAACTCTAGCGGGGAGAAGTAAAGCCAGTATGCGAAACCTCGACCTTGACGAAGCACGACACGAGAATGAGGGGGCCTAGATCACCGCCGTGGGTGCCCCTCGGTCGGATCTTGTCTGATCGGATAGGAAATGTCTGGAATTCCTCGGGACAAGGGGCTCTCGGGAAGGGCCCTTTTCTCAATTTATTCCGGTGTCTTCGATTTCTTTGGAATCCACATACCAACTGGAACTCTAGTCGCAGGATACATTTCAGCGGATACGACATGGACTCTCGGCAATTTCTGAAACCCGAAAGGGTCCTCTTGGCCAAGATGACAAGAATCTACTTATATTGGGAGTTCTCATAGCTCTATGACATCCTGCACCTGGAGGGATTAGACTCATATGAAACGAGTCGCCAAAGAAAAAGCGGAATCATACCTGGCAGTTATGATGATGGTCCTTTTTTCTCTGTCGTTGTCGGGTCCGCTAGTATGGAGCGGCACATGGGAGAGTTCTCCGAATGGGCTAGTCTGGAGTATTGAGACCGTCGACAATTCGACTCCCCAAACTGGTTTCAACCCATCAATTGATCTTGATTCGCAGAATTACCCTCACATTGTACATTACGACTGGACCGGCCTGGATCTTAGGTATGCGCGATGGAATGGAAGTGCGTGGATCAAGGAAACTGTGGATTCAGCAGGCGATGTTGGATACTACTCTTCTATCGCTGTGGATAGTATGGACAGGGCCCACATCAGCTACTGGGACAACACAAACGGCAACCTCAAATACGCCTTATGGGACGGTACCAGTTGGATTATCGAAGTGTTGGATCCTACCTGGGGGCATGGTTGGTATAACTCAATTGCCGTCGACAGCAACAACGTACCACATGTCAGCTATTTCGCGAATGGCGACCTGAATTATGCAGTAAGGACATCTGGATGGATTATTGAGACTGTGGACGATAGCATAGGAGCAGGTTGGCATACGTCAATAGCGGTTGACAACAACGACAAACCCCACATCGCCTATGGCGAGAATAAGATGCTGTCTGTCAAGTATGCAAAGAAGACCACGGGTTGGTGGATCACTGAGGAGCTGGATTCTGTGAACTCACTTTCTCCCTATCCTGACATAGCCATCGACAGTAACAACAGACCGCACATCAGTTACATCGACGAACCCAACTCCGATCTGAAGTACGCAAGGTGGACTGGGAGTTCATGGAGTATTGAGGTTGCCTATGGTTCGGCCGGTTACGAGACTTCGATTGCAGTCGATAGCCAGGACAGACCGCACATCGGCTTCCGGCCAGTCGCCTACACGAGTTGGAATGGTACCGCCTGGAGCTTCGAGACTGTGGACCCTTCAGGATTTAGCCCCTCTATCGTTTTGGACAGCAATGACAACCCAGTAATTGCATACAGTCATTCTTCACCCGGCGGAGATGCGAGTCTCAGATATGCAAGGGGAATACCAGGACCCATGCCTCCTCCAAGGGCTCCAGAAATTCAAGGCGCGGTCCTGAGCGGAGGGAATCTGAAGAACGTCACTTTGACTTGGGCGTTATCACCGGACGATGGATTAGGCTTTAGTAATGTGGAGAACTACAGAATACTGAGGGGCACAACATTCGAGTCTGGAGGATTGGGGTACTCTGTTTTGGCTGATGTGCCTAGTAAAACAACATCTTTTGTAGATGCCTATTCCGGTGAAGGGAGTCCCAATACCTACTTCTATCAAGTCTGTGCTGTGGACTTGAGCAATAATTCGACCTGTGCTGTAGCTCAGGTGGCCAAGTTCACCCGTCCCCTCTCCAAAGGCCCGAACCTCGTATCAATCCCGCTCATCCAATCAGACGAGACCATCCAAACAGTCCTCCAGACTGTCTCCTACGACAACTCTTGGTCCTACGACCCCATCAACCAAGAATGGAGATCCTTCTCCAAATCAAAGCCTTACGGTCAGAGCCTAGAATACTTGAATCACACCATGGGCATCTGGGTGAACGTCACTCAGGATTCCAACCTCGCGGTTGCAGGAGTTGTTCCCTCTTCGACCACTATCGATTTGCAGGTAGGTTGGAATCTCGTGGGCTTCCCATCGTTTGATGACAATTTCACGGTCGCAGACCTCAAGGCAGTGGTTGCGGTGGAGAGAATAGAGGGATTTGACGGATTAGCTTCACCGTATTCCTTGAGAGTCATGATGGATGGGGACATCTTGCAGGCTGGGATAGGGTATTGGATTAGAGTTGAATCCCCGGCGATTTGGACCATTGAAAACGTATAGCCAGATGCGTGGAAAATGGGCCCCAGGTCACCGCCGTAAGCCCCCTTCTGTTCTACACACTTTTCTTATATTCCTGATACTCTTCCGACCTCAATGCCAATCGAAGTCAAGGACATGGACGAATCCTCGGAATACTTCGTCAGCACCTGCACTCATATGAACGAATCTGAAGAGGTGGACAGGGACGCCAAGAGAAGACTGGCCTGGTTCAAGAAGATGCACGACATCGGTCTGAGGATCAAGGTAGTGTACGTTGGCGATGAAATGGCCGGGTTCCTTTATGAGTCCCTATCGAGCACTCTCCTGTAGGGCCTCTGGGAAGCGACCTGATGGTCGTCTACTGCCTTGTGGTCCTCAAGGAGTTCAACGGGAAAGGAGCGGGAAAGGCACTGATGAATGCCGCCGAAGAGGAAGCGAAATCGCAAGGCAAGAAAGGGCTCGTAACATTCGGCTACCGCGGGGAGTTCTGGCTCCTGCCAGCGTCGTTTTATGAAAGACACGGTTTTGAGGAGGTCGAGAGCTACAGGGTTGGGTCACCCGGTGATTCAGATGTGCTTGACGAGATAGTCCTCCTTTGGAAGCCTTTCGATGAAACTGCTGAGGTTCCCAAGTTCCCAAAATCCAAGTATGAGTTCAAGCCCATTCCCGGTAAGGTCGTGGTGGACCTGTTCTGGGACATCTCATGCCAGACCATCAACATCGAGGGAGAGCGAGTCAAAGAGGTGGCGGAGGAATTCGGGGACAAGGTCGTCTTCAATGAGTTTCCGGTACATGAACCTGGGGTCTACCTGAAGTGCCAGAGGCACAGAGGCATTTTCATCAACGGAAAGGAGATCGGGTGGGGTCATGAGGCTCCGAAGGAGGGAGTGAGAGAGGCGATACGGAAAGAACTGAATGCAAACCTCGAAAGGAGAGAATGATGGCTTCACATGAATGCTGGTTCTGCGAGCATCGATTGTATGGTGAAGTAGTCGCCCATGTTATGGAACGCAGGAGGTCCCCAGTAGTCAATGATCACGTAAGTCTGAACTGGTGTAAAAACCGCGGTTGAGACTGAAATCCCATTGTCTTCATTTGTCGCTTTGAAATCATGAAACGGTCCCCAAATCGTGATGGAGAACTTCTGCCAATTATGTGAGTCTGCGACAAACAACATCTCCGAATACACTCGGTCCCCATCCACCGTGATGGTCATATTCACGTACGGATCGTCATCGTTCTGATTGCTCACATAAAGGACGACATTCCTGGGTGCGAAAACGAATATCAAACTTGGGACGACAATGACCAACAACAGAAGGACAACCACTTTCTTCTGCGTTGAATAGCCATTCCACGTTCTTCTGACATCTATCCTATTGACCATCGAACTGTCCCACCACTCTCGGATGCCATCGTATCATATGACTAAATATCTTTTGTTACAGAGGCCGATATTTGGACGTGGAATCCAATCTTGTTTGAATCTGGACAAGGAAACCTATTCCCATTCCCGATAATGAGAATCGAGTCGAAACCCTTTTTATTCTTGAATCAAAGCGCTTGCTCAACCCTCTAGGAGGTGGGAAGGCCCATGAGGATAGAAAAGACGAAGGCCAAGATCTGCATGATTGGGGACCCGACCGTCGGGAAGACGAGCCTTGTGAACCGTTTTGCATATGATGAATTCAACAAGAACACCGACCCCGAGTTCGGCGAGGTCGTGACCCAGAAGAAGATGCTCATACCGTTCATCGAGAGAGGAATGGACGTGGAGTTGGATGCGGAGATCTACGACGTCATCGGCAAGCTGGACTTCAAGAACCTCGTGAAGGACGCCTATTTCTTCAACGCGGACGGGTTCCTCGCGGTCTGCGACACCTCCAACGAGAACAGTCTTGACGGGCTCTACGATTGGATCGATGAGGGCAGGCGCATTGCAGGCAACATCCCGGTCCACGTGCTCCTCAACAAGACCGACCTCAAGAAGAAGAAGATCATACGGGACTACAACCTCACCAAGCTCTGCGAGGACTGCGACTCGCTTTACAATTACACGAGTGCCAAGTCGGGGAAGAACGTGGAGAAGGGCTTCACCCAGCTCATCGAGATGATAGCTAGACAGCAGGTGAGCTTCCTCGACGAGGAAGATCTTTGGGAGTACTGAGGATAGAGCTCCCGTTGGTTACTCGTTTTTCTTGATTGATCTTGTGACGTAGCGTACATGTAGCAGGGAGGTTTAAGACGGTCTTCCGCCCGATTATGAGGGCCCTTGGTGGATTGACCCAGGTGGAGGTGGTTTCCCAACTGCTGATGGACCAATACCTGATTAGATTTGAGAAGGCTCAGGACGACAAAGTCGGTCGGTGAAAAGAATCGTTGTGGAGAGACAT
>JAZGCT010000210.1:0-5458 GCA_036477085.1 Thermoplasmata archaeon
TTTCGGGGTTCTGGCCTTGATGGTCATTGGGACGATTCTGGTCCTGATCGGGGGCAACCTGTTATTCGACCTCATCCTGGACCGCAAGAAGAGGGTGACACTTTCATCCAAGGGCGAGCTGGGAGATGCGCTTCCAGGCCTCAAGGGCCGGCTGCTGATCCCGGGTGACCGGTTTCCCAAGACATTCTGGTCTCTGATCACCATTGTGGGCGTGCTGAGCTACGTTCTTCTCCCGATATTGTCCTCTGATGATCTTCTCAGGTTCGTGGGAATGGGAATGGGGTCCGTTCTTATCGTTCTGGGCATCAGCTCCGCTTATATCGCGTTCTTCCACGAGCATCCTGCAAAGGAGAAGAAGGAGGACCACGTATACGAGGCCTTCATTGAATCGGAGAAGGATACGTACGACGAGTTCGAGTGGGCCTGTCCAGTATGCAACACGCCTCTCTCCGAGGACCTGGACTCATGCCCAGAATGCGGAGCAGAATTCGAGGATAGCACGGATTAAGTATCGTTCGGACCATTGAGATACAGGGGAGCGGCAAGATGAGAATAGTCTGGCACGGACATGCTTGTTTTGAGGTCAACGACGGAATCACCGTGGTCACCGACCCTCACGACGGAAAGTCGATCGGGATAGCACGTCCGTCCCTGGAAGCGGACCTGGTCTTGGTCAGCCACAACCATTTCGATCACAACTGCACGAAGGTGGTGGAAGGGAATCCTCTGATTGTGGAGTCGACCGTCAACGAGACGATCATGGGAGTGAGGACAAGGGCGCTTCAGACATATCATGACACAGCCGACGGTAGGAAAAGGGGCAAAAACAGGATCTATCGTTTCGATATGGACGGCGTCTCGTTCTGCCATTTGGGGGATCTAGGTCACATGCTCTCTGACGGGACAGTGGACGCCTTGGGTCCCATCGACATACTCTTCATTCCGGTGGGCAGTGTATTCACCATCGATGGGGAGACCGCTTGGAGGTTGATCACTGAGATCGATCCGAGTATAGCCGTTCCCATGCATTACCGCGTCCGGGGACTTTCCCTCTCCATACGGCCACTGGGTGATTTTCTGGACCAGGTTGACGTCCCTGTGACAAGGGTCGGCAACGAGATAATCTTCGAAAAAGAGGACCTTCCGGAAGACACGGAGGTCTGGGTCTTCAGCCTCTAGTACAGATGCAGCCCTTCTTCGATCCTGCCCAGTTCTATGGGTGTTGTTCTCGTTCCAACCACCGCACCATTGTTGTTGGCCACCAAACACGCTCCTATCTGGGGTGTGCCGTAATTGGCCGTTGATGTCGATACCGGAACCTTGAGAACTTCTTCAATGAGCTTCGATTCAGACTCCTTGATGTACGGATGACAAAGCACCCCTTTTTCATTGGACACACAAGCTGAGCCCACCGTCTTCAGTCCGGCCACGGTTCCCTTTGCGACCTCGACATCTAGGGTATCCTCGATTATCTGGATGGATTTCGATTTGTACTTGGGATGGACGATCGCACCGTTGTCGTTGCAGAGTATGTTGTTCCCGACCGCGTTCAGCTTCCTCTGGGATATTATCTCTACCCTCAGACCCTCCAATAACGCAAGCTCCTCCTCGGTCACGAAGTTGGTCACTATGACGCCGTTCTTGTTCAGGCACATCAGCGCCCCCAGCACCGTCGACCCGCCCAACGAAAAGACTCTCGTCTCAGCCTGCAACGTTTCCTCGATCCTCTTCCTGGCCTTTTTGGTCACGAAAATGGGGACAAAAGCAACGTCATCGTTGGATGCGCTATAAACTCCCACATATGGATTTCCGGTGAAATCCATCTTGGCGAACAAAGATTTCCTCCTCACTCTTCAGGAAGCGAGACCTCCACCTCGCCCTCCTCCAGCTTGAGTGCCTTTACCCGAAGTTTCCTGGGCGGGTTCTGTATGCCCCTCTTCCATATCGCCTCGTTGACCATCGGGTCCACCCAGATGTCCTCTTTCTCCACCCTCATGTGCTTCACAATATAATCTTTGATGGCCTTGATGGCCCTGGGGCTCCTCTTCGTCCTCGGCACGGTTTTGGTGACCCTCAGGGGGATTATGAAAATGCGCTCTTCCTCTTCTGCCATGGAATCACTTCTTAAGCTTGCTCCTCCTCCACATCCTTCTCTTCGGATGCCTTAGGAAACGCCTGCTCGTTCTCTGCATGACCCATGCCGGGACCCTCCTGTTCTGCTTGGTGGCCTTCATGAGCCGAATCTTCTTGCCCAGGGGCTTGTTCTTAGCCATTCTCACCGCCTCTCTATCTTGATCTCCCTCTTGGATGGTAGTATCTTCCTGAGTATCTGCCTGAGCGTTGTATCATCTATTACCTTTTGAACCCTTCCGCTCTGCGCAAGTATGATCAGCTGATTGGTGACGTTATCCGCCACGTCCGGGTATGCGAGCTGAATCCTCCCCAGCCTCTCCCGGGCCTCGGGCGTGAGGATCTGCCTGAGGATGACCTGTTTCTGGGCCTCCACCTGGGCGAATTGAGATTCTTCCAGTTCACGCTGCTGCTGGTGAATCTGCAGCTCCTGCAGTTTCCTTCTTCTCAGCGCCTCCAGCTCTTCCTCATCGTCCATGAAAACCCTCACTGGAACTTTGCAAGGTCCTTGTTGGTCTTGACCATCTCCTTAAGGACGTCCCTCGAGATGATGTCCAGCATCGACCTCCCGCTGGGGGATATGATCCGCCCCTTCCTATCCCGCTTCGTCAAATATCCCGCCTCCTCGAGTTGCATAAGGGAATGCCTGGCTATTGATCTGCTGCCCTTTCTTGCGTGGTAGGGCTTCGCCCCCCGGTCTATCCTGCCACCGAACTCGGCGGCGAGCCTGGACGACCCTATGGGACCCTTGATGTAGACCTTTCTCAGGACTGCGGCAACTCTCTCGTACCACCAGTCCGGGTTGACCGGTGATTTCTCTCTGTGCACGCCAGTCTTGACGTACTTGCTCCAATCGGGCGGGATGATCTTGCCCTCTTTCTTGAGGCGCTCCGCCACCTTGTGTATGAGTAGGTTCGCAGGTACTTCGTATGGAGTAGGCATAGTTACCACTCTGGATAGGGTATGCGACATAAGGATGCACTGATATAAGAATCTTTGGAAATGTATTCGGATGACTGGCTATGCTCGAAAACCCCAATCTTCGGTTTTGGTTCTGTGGTGTTTGAGACCCATCTCATCGGGTGAGAATCCCATCGCGAGACCGTACAATTCAAGCAGATATAGCACCGGAATGGAGTTCACCTTCTGTCTGATGTCGAACTGCACGAAGCAGTACGGACAGGGCGTGACTATATGCGTCGTCCCTTTATCGCGCATTAGGTCCAGGATCGAGTTCAGCATGACCTGACCGGTCTTGTCGTCGACTCCCATTAGCCCCCCTCCGCAGCACATGAGGTCCTCGGAGTGATTGACGGTATCAGCACCGACCCAGGACACTAGGTCGTCCAACACCGTGGGCCTTCTCTTGTCGTCTATCTGAGCGAACTCCCTGGGGCGTATCAAGTGGCAGCCGTGATGGGCCCCCACCTTCATCCCGTTTGGACCTTTCTTGACCTTCTCGGATATCCTCTCCTGCCCCATGTCCTGTATGAGCTGGACAATGTGGCGGACATCTATCGAACCCTTGAACTCCCTGTCCACCTCCTTGAGGGCTTCGTTGACGCTGTCCCTCTTCTTCTCATCGTTCTTGAGTATCAGATTGGCCTCGTTGAGGGAACAGAAGCAGCCGTTGCAGAGAGTCAGCAGGTCCATGCGGGTCTCTTCCGCTATCGTCAATGTTCTCGCCGCCATGACCAGCCAGACGTCCTGCTCCATTGGTTTGAGGACGATGGGATCGAAGCAGCAATTAGTGCCTTTCAAGTCAGTCAATCCGACCCCAAGTTCGCCCAGGACCATCTTGGAGCTCTTCTCCAGAAAAGGAAGTCTCGTGGAAACTAGACAACCGGGATAGAAGGCGTAATCGGTCATATGCCCTCCACCAGCTTCTTGAAACCTGTCTTCTCGGCCAGCTTCACTACCTCTTCCATCGTCTTCGGGTCCACCTTCATCTCATCCAGACCCAACTCCTTCCTCATCTTCTTGGTCAGGCCGGAGATGGGGAACGCATGAGCGGTCTTCAGGAACATCTGCGCCACCTTCATAGTGCTGTCCGGAACATTCCCATCCTCTATGGCAAGCGTTCTGAGGACTGATATGATGTCAGGTATTTCCAGGCCGGTTCTGCACCTCTCCAAGCAGGCGTAGCACATCATGCATAGCCAGAGGTCAGATGACTTGATCGCCTCATTGTCTCCAAGGCCAGCTCTCAAGATGATCTTTCGAACTCTAAAATCCGTCAACTTGGACAGAGGACATATCCCGCTGCACACGCCGCACTGTTCGCACATCGTGAGCATAGAAGTGAATTCCTTGGCCCCCAACTTCTCCCTGAGAACTTTGTCGATTTTGGTGGTTTTCATCGAGATCAACGAAGATTCTCGGCCCACCCAGAGACCGAACATCTTCAGTTTGTGTGAATTCTGAACGCGTATTAAATGTTTTCTTGGGGAGGTGTGACAATATCCGGAAAACCATCATTGGTTGTTCTTGTTCTTCTCCCTGCACTCTTCCTTCCTCTTCATATCCAAGGCGGCCTCTCTGATGATCTCAATGAACGTCGGGTGCGGATAGATGATCTTGGCTATATCGCTTACCGGAACCCCTTTCTCCTTGGCCAGTAGAAGGATCTGGATCATGTCCGTGGCCCTGGGAGCAACGATCTGAGCCCCCAGTATCTCCTCGGTATCGGACCTCATTATGATCTTGGCAAAGCCCTCGGTCTCCCCTGACGTCCTGGCCCTGCCGCTCCTGACGAGCGGGAACTCACCAACGATGACGTCCCCGTACCTCTCCTCCGCATCTTCCTGCCCCAATCCAAAACTGGCGACCTCTGGACTTGTGTATATGCAGCTTGGAACCAGGGTGTAATCCATCTTCGATTCTATCCCGCAGATGTTGTTTGCCGCCACCTCTGCCTGCTGGGATGCCACATGCGCCAGCATCATCTTTCCAGTCACGTCTCCTACCGCGTAGATATTGGGCACCGAGGTCTGCATCTTCTCGTTGACCTTGATACCCCTGTTGTCGTATTCCACGTCTGGGCCAATGACATCTTCATCGATTGCTGGAACCCGCCCCACCGAGAGCAGGACCTTCTCGACCTCGATCTCAAACTCGGATTCACCAGAGACCTTTGCCAGTACACCCGAACCGGTCATTTCCAGACTTTCGACCCTGGACCTTGTGAATATGTCAACATGCAGCCTTTTCAAGACCCTGGTGAGGACCTTTCCTATCGATGGGTCTTCCATGGGGAGTATTCTATCCATCAGCTCGACAATGGTCACCTTTGTTCCAAAGGACGTGAATATTTGGGCAAACTCGACAC
>JAZGCT010000211.1:0-3472 GCA_036477085.1 Thermoplasmata archaeon
GTGCTGCCGGGTCCGGCGTTGCCCGCGACCAAGACCACCGTGACTCCCAGATCGTCCGCGACCGCGTCGTAGAACCTCGAGTAAGGGGTATCGCCTGAACCTGGATTGCCGCCGAAGCTGAAACTTATCGCGTCCGCACCCGCTGTATTGACCGCCCAGTCCACTGCAGACATCCCGTCGCTCCATGACATCGAAGCTCCGCCTCCGGACCGCTTGTAGCCAGCCTTGGCGTTTATGAGCGCTTCCATCCCGTATGCCACGCCCTGATATATGCTGTCCACACTGGTGACAGTCCCAGCTATGTGGGTCCCGTGTCCGAAGAGGTCGTCCGGGTCGGTCGGGTCGTCGGCGTATGATCCAGAACCCTGCCCCTGAGCATGGAAAACCTTTGCGAAGTCAACGGTCAAAGCAGGATGTGTACCGTCTATCCCGGTGTCCACGACCGCGAGGTCCCAGACGCCTGTGAACCCGTTGGTCCACCAGGTGTCCGCCCGCACGGAGTATGAACTGACGTCCATCATGGCTTCCATTGTCCCGTCTTCGGTTATCCTGTCCACGCCGTCCATCAGTGCTATCTTCTGTATCGAATCGGCAGGCACTGTCGCGAACAATGCCGGGAGAACCAGTGTGTGACCGACCACGACACCTCCGACCGTGGATATCTGTGCCGTCAATCGGGAAACAAGTGGCAAGGTCGATTCTTCAGCCAGAATGTAGATGTCGCTTCTCGCTTCGTCCAGGATGAGGTCAAGTTGATCCAAAAGGTCCCTGTCCAGCGTGCCAGACAGGTCATTGGGAGCCGTTCCTTCGCTCGGGCCGAGGTCGGCCAATCCCTCCATTACCCCTTCGAGCTCGTTGTTCCTATCGTTCCAGACCTCTTCAGCCGCGTCGTGGAAGTGCTTCTCGTCCAGTTCTATGATTATCCTTATCTCGCTCTCTTGCGTTCCCCTTTCGGATATCGATTCCGTGATCTGCTCTCTCAACGAAGGGGCGACCTTCAGCATCCATCCTGGCATGTTCTTTGATTCATCTGTAAGTATCTCGTTGATCGACTGGTAGCAGAACCCGTCGTCCGTCCTGCAGAACCACATCCTGTCCGCTTCGGGGTTCTTCCTGATGAGGTAGCGGACATCCGTCAATGGGCTTACGAAGAACTCGCCGGAGATCTCACGATCTTCCGAAGCATCTGGTAGTTCCATCTCAACATCAGAATCAGTGTTCACGAGAGAGGAAATCTCCCCTCTTCCAGTATTAGCTGTCGCGGTCGCGAGGATTGCCGGACTCGCTATGAGGAGAGTTAGAAGCAGGACCCATATGGGTCCACATTTGGATACACCGTACATTGGAAGGTCACTCCTGCTCAGTCTTTTCATCCCATAAGGTCATTATGTTATACAGTTATTGTTCTTTTGGGTATTCTCCAGGCACAGTTGTGGAGGCCCAACCCTATTCTCAGACCTCTCACACCCTCCCAAATTATTATATACCACCCATCAATAAAACCCGGTGAATACCATGGAAGGAAGTCAACCTGTGGAAGCACAGCAGCAGCCGCAACAGCAGCCATATCCGCAACCCTATTACCCCCAGCCATATCCGGCCGCTCCAGCCCCGCCTGCGACGCCCCCGCCCATACCGGGGACGTACCTGGGGCTAGCGATATTCGGAGCCATACTGCTCGTCGTGGGCCTGATGGTCGGTTCGGCAGCCACATTCACGGACGATCCGGGTGACACCAGGGCCATTGGCGAGATCATCGGAGAGGTCGGAGGGCTGATGCTGGTCCTCGGACTTCTGATTCCCGCTTTCGCAGTGCATGACCTGGACCCGATAGTCCGGTCGGGCCTGCTGATCGCAGCTGGTCTGATCACGGGACTGCTGGTGTTATCCTTATAAGTCTGTTCCCGCACGTCGTCGGAACACTTCACGTTACTCCCAGGCCGAACCTTCCCGAAAGTCTTTTATCGTGATAAGGATGTTCATTCACTGGAGATTCTATGAACTGTGACAATTGCGGAGCGGTGCTTCCCAAGGGCGCAGATTTCTGCGCTTCATGCGGAGCCAAGGTGGGCACGGTCACCAAGAGCATGGCCGTCGTGCAGGATGTCGGTGAGAAGACCGTTGACCTGGTCCAGAGAGCTGGCGAAAAGGCCAAACCCCTGGCCAAGAAAGGTCTAGAGGTCACCACCGGGGCTCTGAAGAAGATAGGCGACGGGACCAAGAAGTTGGGGAAGAAGATCGTGGAGAAGGGTGAGGAGTAGGCCGTCCTACATCACGAACTCTCTTGCTAGCTCCATGAATGTCTTTTCTACATTCTCCCCGGTCTTTGCGCTTGAGAAGTAGTAGGAAGCCCCATATCCCTCCGCGATCTCCTTCAATCGATCATCATCGATCTTTTTATGGTCCACCAGGTCCACCTTGTTCGCAAGAATGATAATAGGCACCTGGCCTGCAGCCCCTCTCATCCCGTCTATCCACTCCAAGAGCCCATCAAGCGTCTTGTCCTCTGTGCAGTCGCAGACCGCGATACCGGCATTGGCTCCCTTGAAGTACTGCTCGGTGAACAACTTCGCCAGATCCTTCTGTCCCATTATGTCCCAGATCATCATGTGTACCGTTACCGGCTGACCTCCCCCTCCGGGCAAGGTAATCTCCTTCTTGGACACGTTGGTGCCCAGAGTGAACAGATATCTGTCGTCAAACTCGTTGAGTACATACTTCCGGATCAGGCTGGTCTTTCCCACTCCGCCGTCGCCGACCAGGCATATCTTCATCTTCATTTCCGTCTTTTCAACCATTATCTCACCCATCATTCGGGAGATTCAGCAAACTCTGCAGAGCTTTGCCTGCTTTGCCGTCCCCCTGTTCATCGAACTCAATTATCGGCACATCCTCTGACAACTTCATCTTCCTCCTGATCTCATCCTCCGAGAAGGCGCGGTCCATCTGCTGTCTGTTCGCGATGACGACCAGAGGAACCCTTCCGAAGTCTGATTCCACTATCCTCCTACCGTTCTCTATGTCCTCAAGACTCGAACTGTTCAAGACCAGGAACACACCGCTCATCTCCCTGCTGAACAATCTCAGAGTGGCCGAGAAACTCTCCTTCCCAGGTACTCCCAACACCTCGGTCTCTATGTCCGAAACGTCAATCGTTCTTCTGTCGCGTCCCTCCGAAAGATGTCCCTCTCTGTCAACGATAGACCGAGAACACAAGGAACTAATGAAATCTTCCTTCCCGGAGTCCTTCGACCCTATGACTAGAATCCTCGGAGTGTAGGTCACAACACCGGTAAGATCCTCGAACTTGAAGGGAACCCACTTACTGTTTTCAATCTCCACCTTCCTGATCTCGCTCACCCTGACAAGGTTCAGCAAACTTGACCCCATTCTCTCGGTCCTGAACTCCAGAACGGCGTCCGCGCTGTCCTTCAGTAACGCCAGCTCCCTTCGCTCCAGTGTCCAGTCGGTC
>JAZGCT010000212.1:0-2384 GCA_036477085.1 Thermoplasmata archaeon
GTACTCTTCAGTTCATCTCGAATGGAATGCATGCGTTCCCCTTTCTCTCGTGAGAGCAACCCTTGGATCTTCGCCTCGTCGCTCTTCAGGGCACCTTTGATCGTATCTTCCGACGGGTTCATGAAGCTTGATATATCAGCTTGGATCGTCTCCCCGACCACCTTTCCAAATACGACCGTTTCCAATAAGGAATTTCCTCCCAACCTGTTCGCCCCGTGAACGCTGACGCATGCGGCTTCTCCTGCACTATATAGGCTTGGTAGCGGTGTGGAGCAATCTCCTTTTGCCGTGATACCTCCCATCGAGTAGTGCTGACCCGGTTGGACCGGAATCGGCTGTTCGACAGGGTCGACCCCAGCGAAATCCATCGCTATCTGCCTTATGCCGGGCAACCTCTCATTGATCTTGTCCGCACCAAGATGGGTAAGGTCAAGATGGACGTATTCATCCTCGAATCCCCTCCCCGCATCGACCTCGCTTTGAATGGACCTTGCAACGATGTCCCTCGGGGCCAGTTCCATCGCTTTTGCCGCATAATCCTTCATGAACCTCTCGTGCTGATTGTTGTAGAGGTATCCGCCCTCTCCTCTGGCTCCCTCTGTGATGAGAATGTTTGTGCCGTAAAGGGTGGTCGGATGGAACTGCACGAACTCCATGTCCTTCAACGGGACTCCGATCCGGTACGCCAATGCAGCTCCATCTCCCGTGTTGATCAGTGCGTTGGTCGAACGAGCGAAGAGCTGTCCATATCCACCGGTGGCCAGGAGTGTTGCCTTTGCAGAGAATCCGTGCAGTGAGCCGTCGGCGATATCCAGTGCTACACACCCCACGCACCTGCCGTTCTCCTTTATCAATGATGTGACGAAGTACTCCTCATAGACCTTGATTCTTCTCTGGGTTACATGTTCGAAGAGCGTATTGAGGATGTTGTGGCCAGTTCGGTCCGCGGCATAGCAGGTTCTTGGAAAGCCTGCCCCTCCGAACGGTCGTTGTGCTATCTTGCCGTTGTCCGTTCTGGAAAAGACCGTGCCCATGTGTTCCAAATCTATCACGGTCCCTGGTGCATTCCTGCAGAGCACGTCGACCGCGTCCTGGTCCGCAAGATAGTCCGAACCCTTGACCGTGTCAAATGCATGGTCCTGCCAGCTGTCGTTCTCGGCTCCTTCGGCATTGCCCAATGCAGCGTTGATGCCCCCCTGAGCGGCCACGGAATGGGAGCGAAGTGGAAGGACTTTGGATATTATCGCTAAGTCAAGCCCTTTGTCCGAGATCTCCAAAGCGGCCCTGAGGCCAGCAAGTCCGCCTCCGACCACGACAACATCATGTGTGTGAATTGCCCTATCCATCAGGTGATTCCCCTCGAACCACTAAGAACTGGGCCGGAATCACATTCCCGATTGTACTTTTTCCGAGTCCCGTGTGCAATAATACAAGTTCTTCAGTTCTATCTTCTCATAGACCGGACAATCGGCGCAGATACATCCCTTCTCTTCGGTAATGCGCTTGCTCTTCCCGATCGTCGGGAAACAGTATCCGATCGGTTCATCGCCCTCCAAATAGCTGGGACAGTTCCTACATGTGCACATGCTCAGGACCATTTGCTTCTTCTGTTCCATCTCCTCTGGACCCATTTCCATGAATACAACCTCCAATATGGCACGATTGCCACCTCGATATTTAAACAGTTTGATTCAGCCTCTCCAGAGCCTGAGGAACCGCACACATCAATCAGAAACAACGATCTCTGGCTCGATCTCGACCTTAGTTTTGATGGATCTTTCTATGAAGCAGTACTTCCTGGAGAGCTCAACGGCCTTCTCCGTGTTCTTGGCATCCTCTTCGCTCTTCACGACTATCTTAGGTCGCAGCTCTATCTTCGATATTATGTGCCCCTTGTCGGCTTGCTCCAGATGTCCGACCGCATCACAGTCATACGACACCAGTTCGATCCTCATCTTCTCGACAAAAGCGAGAAAGGTCAGCATGTAACACGTGTTCTCCGAGGCGACGAAGAGTTCCTCAGGTGTGATAAGCCCACCAGGTCCTCTGAACTCCGGAGGGGAAGAGAAGTCCATCCTGCTTCCGCTCTCGGTCTTGAGATCGCCAATGAGCCCCTCCTTCCACTTCACTGTCGTTTTGTATGTATGCATTCTCCCTCCTCTAGAACGGATACTGCTTGCCCAACACCTCAGTGGAGGCCAATGCTGCCTGAGCACCCTGGGCGCATGACATCACTATCTGCCTTGCACCGCCTGTGATGTCGCCAGCAGCGTAGACCCCCTTGACGCTGGTCCTCTGAAAATCGTCCACCTTGATGTACCCACGATCATCCATTTCAACGCCCAGGTTCTTAGCGAGCTCGGTGTTGGGCATGAGGCCGATTG
>JAZGCT010000213.1:0-5262 GCA_036477085.1 Thermoplasmata archaeon
CGTCAACGCAACGCGGCAAGAGGTGATGGGGACGGGATCGATGGACATAATCGCAAAGGCCTTGGAGAATGAAATCGACCGGGGCAATTTCAATCCAGATGACTATTCCAAATCAGTCACGCTAGAACTAGAACTCTATCACAGGAACGGCTCCAAGGTGTGGACCGAAACCGAAGGAAGCTTCCTCCGGAATCAAGATGGCGAACTTGAAGGGGTTCTGGGTGTAACCCGAAACATAACCGAGCGAAAGGAGATGATCGACGATTTGGAGCGAAATAACAAGGAACTGAGAAGCGTCCACAATCAGGTGATCCAGTCGGAGAAGCTGGCGAGCATTGGCGCGTTGGCATCGGGGATCGCGCATGAGATCAACAACCCATTGGCGGCGATTACCGGTTACGCGGAAGCAATCATGGATGAATGGGACCCGACCCTGATGAGGAACTACGCCACGAAGATAGTCAGTTCTGCAGGTCGGGCGTCAGAAGTGATCAAATGGCTCTCCAAGCATTCAAGGGATGGAAAGGACGCAAATGCGGTTGATATTGACATTAATGATATCGTGAGAGGATCTCTGGAGTCTGTCAGGCTCACCAGAACCTGCCCCGACATCGAAGTGGTAACGAGTCTTGCGGATGTCCCCAAGATGATGGGAAACCCGAATGAACTCCAGCAGGCGTTCGTTAATCTCATCAACAATGGAGCGGACGCAATGCCCGAGGGTGGGAAGCTGAGCATCTCTACAAGGACCGTGGTTAGCGGGGTGGAAGTTGAGATCTCTGATCAAGGAGTAGGGATTCCCGAGGAAGATCTGACGAGGATCTTCGACCCATTCTTCACCACGAAGGAGGTTGGGGAAGGCACGGGCCTGGGCCTATACGTAGTATCGATGATCGTAACCAGACACAAGGGGAAGATCAGAGTGACCAGCGCAGAGGGGGAGGGCGCAACCTTCACACTGACATTTCAGAATCCGGATGACAACACCAAACCTCGCAAGAGGGGTGATCCAAAGAAAAAGAGGCCTACCGGACCCCAATAACGGCTCACTGAGCCAAAAGGTGAGAATCTGGGAAAAAGACGCAGATTAATGAGTAGAGATGAAAGTGGCGGAGAATCAGATTCGACTACAAGTAAGAGTGATCAAGTCAAAGGAAAACCAGATGTTTGGAAAATGTCCGCAAAGGAGTCAATCGGCAGGATATCACGAGATGAGAGGCTGGAGATTCTTGAGCATGAACTAGATGAGAGGGTCAAAGAGCTGGCCTGCCTCCATGGGATATCAAGACTTGCAGAGCAGGTGGACATATCACGTGATGAGCTTCTCCAAGGTATCGTTAACCTCATCCCTTCAGCACTGCAATACCCCAAGATTGCCTGCGCCAGAATAACACTTGAAGAAGACGACGTAAGGACCAATAATTTCATGAAAACCGATTGGGGACTTGCGGAAGATGTGATTCTAAAGGAAGAAAGGATCGGGTCCATTGAAGTGTATTATCTCGAGGAAAGGCCCGAGAATGAAGAAGGCCCTTTCCAGATGGAAGAAAGAGCACTGATTTTCACCGTTTGTGAGTACATGGCAAAAATCATCAGTCGAATAAAGAACGAAGAAGAGTTACGAAGGAGCGAGAAGAAATACTCGGCCCTAGTTGAGAACACGACAGACGGCATCATCATACTGCAGAACGGGGAAGTCAGGTTTGCGAACACCGCGTCACTCAAACTCGTTGGCTACCATCCCGAGGAGATGGTCGGCAAGAACTTCCTAGATTTCGTCGCTCCTAGGAACAGAGAGCTTGTCATGAAGAGATATGCGGCCAGGATGGCGGGCAAGGAAGTGCCGCCGATCTACGAGATGTCAATCCTGAAGAACGACGGCTCCGAACTGCCAGTGGAAGTGAATGCGGGACTCATTGAATACGAAGACGGACCTGCGGACTTGGTCTTCATTAGGGATATTACCGAGCGTAAGACAGCCGAGAATGCGATTGGAGAGAGTGAGGAGAAATTGAGAAGAATACTCGATTCTTCGCCAGATGCCATCATTGTGACAGACCTAGAGGGCAGGATAACCGAATGCAACCGAGCAACACTTGAGGCTCATGGTTATGGAAGTAAGGAAGAGCTGATCGGCAAGAACGACTTAGACCTTGTCGTGCCCAAAGACAAAGAGAGGGCCAGGAGGGATATTGACAAAATGTTGAAGAAGGGGAAGAGCTTCAGATCCGAATACACACAGCTGAGAAAGGACTTAACCACTTTTGAGGCTGAAGTCTCTGCGAGCGCCATTCTGGACCACAAGGGAAAGCCGTCTTCCTTCGTCATAATCTCCAAGGATGTTACAGAACGCAAGAAAGCTGATCAGGCGATGAGGGAAATCAAAGATAGTCTGGCAGAAGCTCAGCGTATCGCTCATCTCGGGAGTTGGGACTGGGATATCGTGAACAACGAACTCAGATGGTCGGATGAGATCTATCGTATACTCGGGTTGAAACCCAATGAGTTCGGAGCGACCTACGGAGCATTCATGAACTGCATCCATCCCGACGACAGGAAGGAAGTGCAGAACGCGGTCGATGAAGCAGTGTTCAAGAAAAAGTCGTACGCAATAGACCACCGGATAGTGAGACCAGATGGTGAAGAACGCATTGTGCACGAAGAGGCGAGAGTGTCCTTTGACTCTGGGGGAAAGAAACCGGTAAAGATGATAGGCATAGTCCAGGATATAACTGACCGTAGAAAGGCGGAATTGGCTCGTGAAGAAAGTGAGGAGAGATTCAAGAGGATATTGGAATCATCTCCCGACCCGATAACTGTCACTGATCTTGAAGGTAATATCATCGAATGCAACCAGGCAATGTTGAAGACTTTCGGGTTCTCCAGCAAAGATGAGGCAATCGGGTTGAATGCTCTGGAATACATAAGTCCGGGGAACAGAGAGGAAGCCATGGAGCAGATGGCCTTGATCCTGCAGGGAGGCCCTGCCCAAAACATCGAGTACACTGCACTCACAAAGGACGGAAAGCCATTTCTAACAGAGGTCTCTACCAGCATTATTCCAGATGCAGATGGGAATCCGTTGTCGTTTGTGGCCATTAGCAAGGACATCACTGAGCGAAAGAAGGCTGAAGTAACACTGAACGAGAAGATGCAGGAATTGGAGAGATACAAAAAGGTCACGGTCGGACGAGAGCTCAAGATGATCGAGCTGAAGGAGAGAATCGAAGATCTGGAATGTGCAATCGCTGAAGCGTGAAACTGAGGATTTGTGGAGGACTACATGCAAGAAGCAAACCTATTCGCCTATCTACCACTGGCAGCCTTCTTCATAAATGTGATTCTTGGGTGCTACGTACTTTACAGAAATCATAGAAGCGAACTGAACATAACCTACTCTCTCTTTGTGTTTGCCCTGGCCATTTGGGCCCTGAGTGACTATCTCGTCCTATCTTCTCCGACCCTCAACACGGCACTAACATGGAACTCCTTAGGAACGGTGGGATCGGCTTTGATGCCTGCGTTCCTTCTGCGTTTCATTCTGTGTTTCACAAAGAGGAGAATCCCCACCGGGACCTCATCCGAGATTCCAGTGCATATGCTCATGTACGTACCGGGGATATTCTTCATTCTTGTCGGTATGTCCACTAATCTGATAGTGGAGAGGATGGGGGAATCCTGGATGGGGTATGCCCCTGTGCCAGGTCCTATGTATTCAGTGTTCTCCATGTACGCGACTCTTTACGTCATCGTTTCCCTGGCCATCTCATTTGACTTCCTGATGAAATCTAGATCAAAAGAGGATAGGGTCCAGACCAAACTGATTGTGATTGCCATAATCATCCCAGCGGTTGGTGGCTTCCTCATGCAGGTCCTTCCCCCGTTCTTGGGGCTTCAGACAATCCAACTGACAACGACTCTCACAACCGTGATGGGAGCCATCATTGCCTATGCAGTAGTGAAACACAAGCTGATGAGCCCAATCTTCTTCAGCATACAGAGGAAGCTAGCTGTTACATTCCTTAGCCTGTTTCTAATCATATTTCCGGCCATATCCATAATAGGATTCTCGTTTGCCAAAGAGGCAATACAAACCGAGGTCTACAGTCATCTGGCATCCGTAGCACAGTCAAGAGCCACTTATGTTGAGAAATTCCTAGATGAGAACAAAGTGGACATCGAACTACTGTCAGCATCGGATGACATTGAAGGGCTGTTATCAATGGATGCCTCGAACCTGTCCAGGTACAATGAAGCACTTGACCATGTGAACAATCTGTTGAACATGACCAAGAACCTCCACGAGGAGTTCTACGACCTCGCCCTGTTGGACACCAACGGCTCGTCAATAGCCTTCACTGGTATGACTGGGTCTGATGTGGAGGGAGAGGAAGTAATGAGCACTCTGGAGAGGGAAGGATTCTTCAGCGAGGATGTCCGCCTCTACGAGCCGACTGGTGGGCCTCATATGGAAATCGCATTTCCAGTTCTAGATGAGAACGGCTCGGTTGTTGGTGGGGTCTTGGCCTATGTCGATTTGAGTATCCTCTATGATGTACTCGCCGACAGGAGAGGACTTGGAGAGACTGGAGAGGTCTATCTGGTAAACAAGTCCTTCATAATGGTCAGTCCCTCGAGGTTCTACGATGAATCTTACGACAACCAGTACATACTGTTCAAGCAGGTAGTGGACACGGAGAACACAAGAGAGGGCTTTGCCATGAAAGACAATCTGACGGGGCATGTGTGGCACGAGAAGGTGCAGGTCTTCGAGGGCTATCGGAATGTTGACGTCGTCGGAACACACGCGTACATTGCCGAAATGGAATGGGTACTCCTTGCTGAAATGGACAACTCGGAAGCACTTGCTCCGGTGTACTCCATGCAAAACAAGTTGATCCTCATACTGACTTTCCTGGCGTTGGGAGGAATCGTGTTTTCATTCATTGTTTCGAGGTCCATTTCAAAACCCATCAAACAATTGACTCATGCGGCGGAGAAGATAGGAAAAGGCGATCTGACCACCGAAATAGATGTAAAATCGACTGATGAAGTTGGTGTGCTTGCCAAAACTCTCACCAGGATGAGAGGCGACCTGAAAGCTTCCCGAGAGAAGATCGAAATGCATAGCCAGACTCTCGAGAGAAGGGTAGCTGAGAGAACCAAGGAACTGGAAGCAAGGCAGGGTGAGCTTGACGAGAAGGTTGAGAGGCTGAGAAAGAGCGAGGCTGCTTCCCTGAACATCATGGAGGACCTGAACGA
>JAZGCT010000214.1:0-12473 GCA_036477085.1 Thermoplasmata archaeon
ATTGTCAATTATGAATGTATCGTAGTTGAGGACTCCTCTCCGTCATCCTTCCTTCTATGCCTATCTGGACGCGGAATGGACCTTTGGCGATCGGAACCTTAGCTTGGTGCGGAGGCGAGGATTCGAACCCCGGAACTCCTTCGAGACTGGACCCTGAATCCAGCGCCGTAGACCAGACTTGGCTACCTCCGCATTTACAATTTTGCGTTGCCCAAATAGAACTTGGGATACAATAAACAATCGGCAGATCGACCTATGAGGGTGGGGGCTCTTCCTGTTCGCTCTCCAACTGCTCAGAGATCGGCGGCTCCTGCTCCCTTCTGCGTTTGGAGATGGCGGCCACTATGACGACAAACGCGATGATGACGATGATAACCACTATCAACAACCAGAGATAATCCATGATATCCGAGAAGAGATCTCCACCCCCGCCAGGGGCAGTATAAGAGTAGGACTTCAGGTTCATGGAACCCATGGAAGCTCCAGTGGAGTTGTAAAAACGCGACTTAACCAAATACCCAGACTTCGTGGACATGTAAGTGTATGTGGTATTGCCGTCGGCCTCTGTCGCCTTGATCACATAGGTCGAGAACTTGCCGGCTGCAACTTCCACGGTTTCCTTCGACTCCACCTCAAAATTCGTGGTCAAAGAAACCATCTCGCTGGTAGAGTTAAACGGCATCAACAGATTAGTGACAATTTCAACACTGAATGTGGTGCTGGTGGTTGTAGACCAAGTGTCGCCCTCTTTGATCGGGAAATCAAACCCGTTCAGTGGCGGATCATACGTGATGTTCATGAAAGCGGAGAAGTAGGTTTCAGTAACGAATACCGAGGTGTCGAAATCTATCATCATGCTCTCCTTCACGGTCGCCAGATCAGAAACCCTCATGTAGATGAACCCGTCCAGAGCGTAATCGAAAGCGCCGATGGTCCCCTCGAAAATGGCGGTCCCTTCTCCTGATAGGGACACATCATAGACTTGGTAACCGGAATACTGGGTCTCACCTTGAACCTCGTAAGTCCAGTCTCCTGACAGGATGGCCATGTCTTCCAACTTCATATTCGAGGAGTACATCCACTGATCGCCGGCCCCGAATTCGGGCAGGTTCATATCAGCCAACACTGATATCGGCACTGTCATCAAAACAGCCAAAGCACAAACCAGAAGAACGAACCACCTTCTCATTGCAGATCGACCTCCATGACATCAAGTGAATGTAAATGAAAAATCTTTTGGCTCGGCTAAAGGTTCCGGACGAGTTCAACAGTTACATCGTTCAGACTCTTAAGAACCAGATCGGCTTGACTGAAATCTCCGGTTTCCGTATCTTCCGTTGGGATGGCTATCCCTTTCATTCCTGCATTCTTCGCTGCGACGATGCCCTTGGGAGCGTCCTCAATGACCACACAGACCTCTGGATCCACACCCATCCTCTCTGCTGCCAGTAGCAAGACTTCCGGATGTGGCTTGAGATTCTCGACCTCTGATCCGTTCGCTATGCCTTTGAAATACCTCTTCATCCCGAACTTCTCCAGAAGCTTGTCCACATACAACCAGTAAGAGTTGGAGGCTAATCCCAGTACGAAATCTCCATGCAACCTGTCCAGAACCTCGACCGCTCCGGGCATGGAAGGGACCTCTTCTCCGATCGACCTCAAGAAGTATCGGTTCGCAACCGGCCTCACGTCGTCCTCGATGAACTCTTCCTTGTAGTTGCGTCTCTCCAGGAACTCAACGATAGTGGATCCTTGGACCACGAACTCCTGCCTGAACTCCTCCCAAGTGATCTCGACACCAAGAGTACGAAAAGCCTCCTGCCAGGCCTTGAACTTGTAATGCTCGGTATCAACAAGGATTCCATCCAGATCGAAGATTACAGCTTCTGCCATTCAATACCTGAATACCACTGAAATACAAGACATTTCCTAAGAAACGAGATGAGATGGATTACACTATTAACAGGGGTTTTTCGCGACGATCGCGGGGAAAACGAGTCCTGGCAAAAAGTGGAAGATGAAGAAGCTTTAGTGCTTCTTCATTATTTTCATCCAACCGCCACTCTCATAGACTTGGAGCTTCCTCTTGCTCAAGGTGGACTTGAACTCGTCCCAATCTATGATCTCGAGGCGGTCGTTCCTTCCCTTGGTAAACTGAACACCAGTGGTTCCCTTTACCCGTCCAGGCTTCAATCCCTTCTTCTGTGCAATTTCCATTGCTTTTTCAGGTGTTATTGGTTGCATCACCATGTTCTTCCCTCCAGGGGGGTTTAGGTCATGTGACCAGTCCTGTATGGCACACCTGCATATTAAACTTTCCTAGGCCAGATTTTTAAATTGGGGAAAAATATAAATAGCCAGTAAAAGAGGGCGTCTTGCATTTTTTTCGTGTTCTCGGGATTTTGTTAAGGAAAGGTTTTAAAACGGGTTACGAATGGCACCTGCATGAGTCTATTTGGCTCCTCTGGGATAAGGGGAAGAGTATTCGAGGAGATCACCCTGGAACTAGCCTCGGACATAGGCAAAGCGGTGGGGAGCTCTTATAAGAGAGTGGTGATCGGCCGGGATACAAGGACTTCAGGGGAGATGTTCAGGTCGGCGATAGTCTCTGGAATGCTATCCTCAGGAGCCGAAGCATTTGACGCTGGGGTCGTCAGCACTCCCACGCTCGCATGGGTTGGAAGAGGGTTCGACTGCGGCCTGATGATAACGGCTTCGCACAATCCGGGCGAGTATAACGGAGTGAAGTTCTGGAACCCCAACGGACTTGGGTTCCTGAAGGAGCAGAGAGACAGCATCGACAATCAATTGAACAGGAAGAAGTTCGAGCCAGTTCCCTGGGACAAGATCGGTTCCTTGAACGGTTATGATACGGCTGTTGAGGAGCACATGGAGAAGATCCTTTCAGGGGTGGGCACATCGGACATCAAGGTCGTGGTGGACTGCGGAGGCGGTGCCACGTTCAACATAACGCCCGCTCTGCTGAAGAGAATGGGCTGCGATGTGATCGTGCTCAATGGTGAGCCAGACGGTCGTTTTTCCGCCAGGAACCCTGAGCCTGTAAAAGAGAACCTCTCGGGACTGATCGACGCCGTGAAGAGCTCCAATGCGGATCTAGGCATCGCACATGATGGCGACGGGGACCGGATGACGGCCGTGGACGAGAAGGGCAGGTACATCGGGGGCGACAAGTTGCTCTCGATACTGGCACTCCACGAGGTGAAGGACAGTCTAGTGGTCCCTATAGACGCTTCCATGGTGGTCAACGACCTGCTTCCAGACGCAAAGGTTTACAGAACAAGAGTCGGCGATGTCTTCGTGGGCGAGGAACTCAAGAAGCGGAATGCGGATTTTGGAGCTGAACCCTCGGGCACCTGGATATTCCCAAGGCATTTCCTGTGTCCGGACGGGGTCTACGCAGGAGCACTCCTGTCAGAGATGGTCTCCAGGAGGAAACTGTCAGAGATGGCGGACGAAGTACCGGAGTACCCGCAGCAAGTGGAAGGCATCATGTTCGATCCGAAGAGGAGAGAGGAGATCACCAAAGGACTCGACGAGAAGATGAGGTCCGTGGACTGCGTTGAGTTGACAACGATCGACGGATGGCGACTGCAGTTCGAAGAAGGATGGGCGCTGGTAAGGTTATCTGGCACTGAGCCAAAGGTCAGAATAAAGGTAGAGGCCAGGGAGCCGAACACGGTAGAAGATATATATCGAACGATTCATTCAATCACGGAAGAAGTGCTACGATGAAGGCATATATTCTAGCAGCTGGTGAAGGGACGCGGATGCGGCCGTTGACGGCCAATATCCCCAAACCGCTCCTGCCGGTGGCCGGGAAGCCGTTCTTGCGACACACACTTGAATCCCTCAAGGAGAACGATGTCAAGGACATCACGATACTGATAGGGTGGAGAGGGAGGAGAATCAGAGAGTACCTAGGTGACGGTTCTGAACTGGGCTTGAACATCGATTACGAGGAGCAGGAGAGAAGGCTGGGGACCGCACATGCAATCGGTCTGGCAAGGGCACACATTGATGGTCCGTTCATCAGCATCAACGGGGACGTGGTCATCACTTCCAATTCTGTCAAAGGATTCATTTCAGCCTGGAAGAAGAGCAAAGGGACGATGATGGCGCTCGCCCAAGTGAAGGACCCCAAGGGGCTCGGTGTCATCGAGGTAGAGGACGATATTGTCAAGGGAATCGAGGAGAAACCCAAACGGCCCAAATCCAACCTCATCAATGCCGGACTGTACGCGTTCGACGAGGGCATCTTCGAGCTCATTGAAAAGACACCCAAGTCCAAGAGAGGGGAGTACGAGATCACCGACACCCTCCTCATGCTGATGGAGAAGGAGAGCGTTCACGGGCACATCCTGTCCGAGGAGTGGATCGACGTGGGCAGACCCTGGGACCTGTTGAAAGCGAACGAGATCCTCTTGAGGAACGTCCACGGGGAGCACAACGGAACCGTGCAGAAGAACGTGGTCATAGAGAACGGCGTTCAGATAGGGGAGGGTACGAATGTCAAGAGCGGAGCGTACATAATCGGACCTGCCATCATCGGGGAGAACTGCGAAATAGGACCAAACTGCCTCATAAGGGCCAGCACGTACATCGGGGACGGGTGCAAGATCGGAAGCGCTTCAGAGGTCAAGAACTCGATCATC
The DNA here is from genome assembly GCA_036477085.1 of Thermoplasmata archaeon. Lineage (GTDB taxonomy): Archaea > Thermoplasmatota > Thermoplasmata > RBG-16-68-12 > SOIM01 > JAGLME01. The sequence continues at coordinate 4,674 of JAZGCT010000214.1, forward strand.
ATGGACGGGACCAACGTACCGCACCACAATTACGTCGGGGACAGTGTCATCGGGGAGAGATGTAACCTCGGATCCGGCACCAAGATAGCCAACCTGAGGCTCGATGAGAAGACCATCAAGATCGCGTACAAGGGGCAGCACATGGACACCGGCCTACGGAAACTGGGCGCCATTCTGGGAGACGACGTCAAGACCGGGATAAACGCCTCCATAGACGTAGGGACCATCATCGGGGAGAACGCATTCATAGGACCGGGCGCGGTGGTCAAGGGGGTCATCGCTCCAAACTCAAGGATCCTCTGAGGAAGGGGTATGAAGATACTGCAAGTTTCGCCTTATTTCTACCCACATGTGGGTGGAGTGGAATCTCATGTTCTGGACCTCTCTAAGGAACTGGCTTCCAGGGGGCATGAGGTCTCGGTCCTCACCACCAACATGGGCAAGATGCCCCAAAGGGAGAGCATGCTGGGCTTTGAGATAATACGGGTCAAACCTCTTTTCAGAGTTCTCAAGACCCCCATAGTCCCCAGGGTAAGAGGTCGGGTCAGCAGGACTGATGCGGACGTTATCCATTCCCACTCACCACCTCCGCTGAGTTCCTATTACGCCGCCAAGGGATGCAAATCGAACAGGATTCCGCACGTGATCACATACCACGCGGACATAGAGATGCCCAGCAGAATAGGGAAGCTGGTTGCAGGGTTTTACAGGAGAACGTACGGTGCCTACACCGTCAAGAGGGTGGACAAGATCATAGTGACCTCGGGCAGCTATCATGCCACATCCAGGTCGGTTTGGAAGTACTCCCCGGAGATCATTCCCAACACGGTGGACGCGGACAGGTTCAACCCCGAGAACGATGGCTCGGCGGTGAGGGAGAAGCATGGGATCGGGCCCGATGAACCAACTGTGCTGTTTGTTGGCAGGATAGTCTGGCATAAGGGGATCGAGTACATACTTGAGGCTTCGAGATTGATGGAGAAGGTGAAGTTCCTTGTTGTTGGAAGCGGGGAGAACCTCAAGAAGTACAAGGCCAAGGCGGAGGCCATGGGTGTAAGTGACGAGGTCATCTTCACTGGTCGCCTGTCCTGGGCGGAGCTGCCGAACTACTACGCCGCGTGTGATGTCTTCACCCTTCCGTCGATCTCTCGACTGGAAGCCTTCGGGATAACAACACTGGAAGCTATGGCAACCGGGAAGCCGGTCGTGGTGGCAGACATACCGGGAGTGAGGGAAGTGATCGAGGATGGGAAGCAGGGCTTAGTCTTCGATGTGATGGATGCGGAGGACCTAGCCAGCAAGTTATCCACGCTCATGGAGGATCCTGAATTGCGGAAGAAGATGGGGGACGAAGGACGAAAGAAGGTGGAGAAGCGGTTCCTCATTTCAACGGTCGCGGACCAGATCGAAAAGGTATACGAAGAGCTCTCTCAGTCAATGACCTCAAGAGAATAGGGGTTGCCGTCCAGATCCCACGATTTCCATGAATCCGGCTTGTATGGGACCTTTGTGATTATGTGAACGTAGCCGAACTTTCCGAAGAGCCCCAGATCGGCACCGGAAGGATTGTTGTTCTCACTGGGATGCGAGTGGACGGTTCCCACGACAGTGTAATCGATCGGTAGCATGTGTAAGCGGAGAAGTGCGGACCTTTCCCCGGATATGGTGCCAGGCAGAAGCATTATCTCGGTGATGATGCCGTCTTCGCACCTGAGAACTCCGGCGAACTCGTTTGGGAAGTTCTCCTTTGAGACCTCAAGAATCAGGTCGAGCGTCTCCCTCTTTATGGCATAGGCCCTCTTTCTCCCCACTTCAATCACTCTTAACCCAATTTCTCAACGAACCTTGCATAGAAATCTTCCTGGAACCTGATGAAGCTGGCCTTGTTCTCTGAGATGGTCATCTCCACCTTCTCTCTGCCAGAGAGTGAGATTATCTCCTGCCCGTCCAGGACCATGTGGCACTCCTTTGACTCTGCAAACTCCATCTCGATACAGCTCTTTGCGGGTATCACCAGGGGTCTTCCGGAGAGCTTGAACGGTGCTATCGGAACCATGACCATTGCCTCCACCCTAGGATCGATTATCGGACCTCCGGCGCTCATCGCGTAACTCGTTGAACCGGTGGGAGTGGCTATCATTACACCATCCGCCCTGAAGTCATCTGCCAGACTTCCATCTATTGTGATCTTGAAGTGCCTCATCTTTGCCACATGTGCGGTGTGGAAAACGACCTCGTTGAGGCAGTCGGAGACCCTCTCGCCGTCCTTGAGTATCTTCAACTTGATCCTCTCATCCAGTTTGTAGTCCCCGCTGAGGGCCCTTCCAATGGCTGTCTCGATATCCTCTACCTGAACCTCCGTCAAGAAGCCCATGACACCGGCGTTGATACCGAGAAGTTTGGAGTTTGACCTCTGAAATGCCCTGAGTATGGTTCCATCCCCACCAATGGTGACGATGAAGTCCGCGTCCATCTGGTCGATCGGTGTCGGTTCCTTGCCCAGGACCTTTGCGGGTTCGGTATCGTACAGGACATCATGACCGCCAAGTGCCGCTTCGATCCTAATGACCAGCTTTTCCAGACCCTCCAAGTCTGGCTTTGCGGATATTCCTATCCTCATATTACCTCATCCAGCAGCTTCTTGTCCCCTACGGCGATAAAATTCGACCTCTCTCGAGGACCGAACCTCAATTCGAGAACATCTCCATCTGTATTGTATATTTCTCCTCCGGCCTCTCTCAATATGAGTGCCCCTGCAGCAAGGTCCACCAATCTGATCATGGGTTTGGCATCCACCATGTACAGGTCGGCAACACCGCTTGCCACCATGGCCAGCTCCAGAGATGCCGCACCGTAGTTCCTGGCTCTCCTGGCCATTGCCGCCAATTCGAAGGCCTTGGGATTTGCATTGCTGCCCAAATAAAGCAGGAAGACCGACTTGTCTGGATCGTATTCCTTGACCTTGATGGGTGATCCGTCTTTGTAAGCACCTCTGCCTTTCTCGGAGTGATAGATGGTCCCATTGACCAGGTCCCTGATGAGTCCGAACTCGATATCGGACATGACCTCCTTTCCCACTGCTAAAGAAACTGAGTAGAAGGGTATCCCCGCCAGAGCATTGTACGTGCCGTCAATGGGGTCGATCACGAGCGTCTGTTCCGCCCCATTGTCAATGAAGTCGGCCTCCTCGCTCAGCACGTTCAACGGATTCCCGTGTTCATTCAATGTCTCTAATATGGCCTCCTCCGCGATCCGATCAATCTTCTGAGTGGGCGTTCCATCGGCACCCATGCCTACCTCGGCGCTGAGGTCGTCACCCTCTCCGCCCTTAACAGCAAGGTGAACAGCTTCAGCAATCTCCTCCAGGAGACCTATCATCGTTACACCAGAGAAGTTCCGAGATATTATACTTTTCCGGGAATGGCCTAGGTCTGAGTATTCGATATGTTTATATAGAAGTTCAATCATAGAGGAACCACTTCACCACTAATGGAGGAATAAGAATGTTAGGTGGACAAACACCAATCTTGATATTGAAGGAAGGAACAAGAAGGGAAAAGGGAAAGGGCGCACAGTTCAACAATATCGCTGCCGCAAAGGCGGTCGCGGATGCTGTGAGATCCACCCTCGGCCCACGGGGCATGGACAAGATGCTCGTGGACAGCATGGGGGACGTTGTGATCACAAATGACGGTGTGACCATTCTCAAGGAGATTGATATTGAACATCCAGCGGCCAAGATGCTGGTGGAAGTCGCCAAGACCCAGGACGAGGAATGCGGGGACGGGACAACGACCGCGGTCATCCTTGCGGGAGAACTTCTGAAGAAGAGCGAGGACATGATCGAGGCCAACATACATCCGACTATCATCGCAGGCGGTTTCAGATTGGCGGCCAACAAGGCGAGAGATGTTCTGGACAAGATCGCGCAGAATGTCTCGATAAAAGACCGGAAAACGCTCCACAACATTGCGACAACTGCAATGATCAGCAAGAGCGCCGCGGCCCACAGGGACCTCCTGGCAGATGTGGCTATCGATGCTGTGACATCCGTAGCCGAGTCAGATGACAAGGGCAAGTACAAGGTGGACACCGACGACATCCAGGTGATAAAGAAACAAGGCGGATCGGTCACCGACACAGAGATGATCCACGGAATAATCATAGACAAGGAAGTTGTCCATACTGGAATGCCAAAGGCAGTGAAGAACGCCAGAATCGCTTTGATAGATTCCGCTCTCGAGGTCAAGAAGACAGAGGTCGACGCGAAGATAGAGATAACCGATCCCTCTCAGCTGAACGCGTTCCTGCAGGAAGAGGAGAACATGCTCAAGGGGATGGTTCAGACCATCAAGAAGAGCGGCGCGAACGTGGTCTTCTGTCAGAAGGGCATAGACGACCTTGCACAGCACTTTCTGGCCAAGGAAGGCATCTACGTGGTCCGAAGGGTCAAGAAATCGGACATGGAGAAACTTTCGAAGTCCACAGGCGGCACCATCGTCACCAAGCTCGACGAGCTTGTCAAGGGTGATCTGGGTGCGGCCAAGAGCGTCAAGCAGGAGAAGATCGGCAACGACGACATGACCTTCGTGACTGGCTGCAAGAGCCCGAAGGCGGTGTCCATACTCATCCGAGGCGGAACCGAGCACGTGGTCGACGAGCTTGACAGGTCTCTGGAGGACGCCATTAGCGTTGTTGCGGTTGCCATCGAAGATGAAAGGGTAATTACCGGCGGCGGTTCTGCAGCTTCAGAAATCGCTCTCAGACTCAGGGAATATGCGTCTTCAGTGGGCGGTAGGGAACAGATCGCCATCGATGCCTTCGCGGAGGCCATGGAGGTCATTCCAAGAACATTGGCAGAGAACGCTGGCCTTGACCCCATTGACACCCTGATAGACCTGAGGAAAGCGCACAAGATGGGCAAGAAGCATGCCGGGATCAACGTCATTTCAGGTGGCCTGATAGACATGAAGAGGAACAACGTCATCGAGCCGATAAGGGTCGGACGTCAGGCGATAGAGTCTGCAACGGATGCAGCTGTGATGATCCTGAGAATCGATGATGTGATCGCTTCAAAGGGCGGCGAAAGCCCACCGATGCCAGGCGGACCTGGTGGAATGGGAGAAGATTTCTAACCTTCTTCCTCTCTTATTTCCCACCCTACGATAGGTACAAATCATCGGAATCATTATTAGCGCCCGCAAGAACTTATCTGAAGCGCATTTAGGCAAACGAGGAAGGTCTGATGCCCGACGACGAAGAGACCGGGAACGGAACAACCGAAGAACAAAGCGACGAGTCGACTGAAGAAGAGGCTGAAAGCCAAGATGACCTGCTCATACGACTCAAGTACCTCCAGGCTGAATACGAGAACTACAAGAAAAGAACGGCCAAGGAGATGCAAGCTTTCACTGAGTATTCCTATCAGAAGATATTCTCCACAATACTTCCCATAGTGGACGATCTGAAGAAGGCCGGCGACACCATCAAGGACGAGGAGGACGCCAACGGGGTCAGGATGATCTACAACAACCTCATGGAAACCCTCAGGAACGCGGGGTTGGAGGAGATCGGCGCCGTGGGCGATGATTTCGACCCTTTCAAGCACGAATGCATATCCCAGGTGAAGAACGGGGAGATGGAAAGCAACAAGATAGCAGAGGTTATCCAGAAGGGATATAGTTTCAAATCCAAGGTATTGAGACCATCAAAAGTGGTCGTAGTGAAGAATGAAGTGAAGGAGGAAGGCAATGGCGAAGATAATAGGGATAGATCTGGGGACGACTAATTCGGAAGCTGCTTACCTGGAAGGCGGAAGGCCGAAGATAATACCCAGTGCCGAAGGCACGTCCTATGGCGGGAAGATGTTCCCGTCAGTGGTGGCGTTCACCGAGGACGGTCAGCGTCTGGTGGGGGAAGCTGCGAAGAGACAGGCGGTTCTGAACCCTCAGAAGACCGTGATGAGGATCAAGAGGAAGATGGGAACAGACCACAAGGTGAAGATCGGTGACAAGGAGTACACGCCCCAAGAGATATCGGCGATGATCCTGCAGAAGATAAAGACCGACGCGGAATCCTTTCTGGGTGAGGAAGTGCCCGATGCCGTAATCACGGTTCCAGCATATTTCAACGACAATCAGAGGCAGGCCACGAAGGATGCCGGGGAAATAGCCGGTCTGAAGGTCCAGAGGCTCATCAACGAGCCCACGGCCGCCGCGATCGCATATGGACTTGAGAAGGCGGAGGACCAGAAGCTCGTTGTTCTGGACCTGGGGGGCGGAACGTTCGATGTCACCATAATGGAGATAGGGGACGGGGTCTTCGAGGTGGTCTCAACTAGCGGTGATACTAAACTCGGCGGCTCGGACATGGACGAGAAGATCGTCGACTGGCTGGCTGACGGGTTCAAGAAGAAGGAGGATATCGACCTCACAGGCGACCTGAACGCCATGCAGAGGCTCCGGGATGCCGCAGAGAAGGCCAAGATCGAACTATCCAGCACGGTATCTACTACGTTGAACCTACCTTTCATAGCATCGAAGGATGACAAACCCAAGCATCTGGAAATAAGCCTGACAAGGGCAAAACTGGAAGAACTAGTTGAACCGGTGCTCTCCCGGTGCGAGGGGCCAATAGGTAAGGCCTTCAAGGACGCCAAATTGGATTACAAGGATATTGGTAAGGTGATCTTGGTAGGCGGGCCGACCCGTATGCCAGTGGTCAAGAAGAGATTCGAGAAGATGATAGGAAAGAAGGCCGAACGCGGCGTGGACCCTATGCAGTGCGTCGCCATGGGAGCCGCCATTCAAGGTGGTGTTCTCACTGGAGAAGTGACCGACCTATTGCTTCTTGATGTTACCCCATTGTCAGTGGGTGTGGAAACCCTCGGCGGGGTGATGACCAAGTTGATAGAAAGGAACGCGACCATTCCCACAAGCAAGAGCCAGATCTTCACTACAGCCGCTGACGGACAGACCAGCGTCGATATCCACGTCCTGCAAGGAGAGAGGGAGATGTCCCAGGACAGCACTACATTGGGCAGGTTCCATCTCGTTGGCATTCCGCCCGCGCCGAGGGGCATACCCCAGATAGAGGTCTCGTTCGACATCGACGAGAACGGGATCATGAACGTATCCGCTAAGGACCTGGGCACCGGAAAGGAGCAGACCATAACAATAACCGCATCCACCAAGCTCAGCCAGGATGAGATAGACGGAATGATAAAGGACGCCGAGGACTCCGCCGAAGAGGACAAGAGGACGAGGGAGATCGTGGAGACCAAGAACACAGCCGATTCACTCATCTATTCCTCTGAGAAGACCCTTGAGGAACTGGGCGACCAGATAAGTGACGAGACCAAGAACTCGGTCAAGGAGAAGATCGGGGATGTCCGGAAGGCACTGGAAGTGGATGACATCGCACAGGTCAAGCAGAGCATGGAGATCCTGGCGAAAGAGGTCCAGAAGATAGGCACAGAGATCTATCAGAAGACCGCGGCGCGGCAACAGGCCGAACCCAAGGAAGAGGAGAAAGAATCCTCGGATGACGAAAGAGTCAGGGACGCGGAATACGAGATAGTGGACGAGGAGTAGACTTTATATTCTGTCCATGATGTATCACATTCAGGATGGCCAAACGAGACTATTATGAGGTACTAGAGATTGTGAAAAGTGCCTCTGAAAAGGACATAAAGAAGGCTTACCGCAAGCTCGCCAAGAAGCATCATCCAGATATGAACAAGGACGATCCCAAGGGCGCGGCGGAGAAGTTCAAGAAGGTCTCCGAAGCGTATGAGGTCCT
>JAZGCT010000215.1:0-2841 GCA_036477085.1 Thermoplasmata archaeon
GAGATCAGCCAGGGCATGCTCCAGGCCCTCTTCGAGTACCAGAGCTTCGTCTGCGAGCTCACCGGACTGGACGCCGCCAACTCATCCATGTATGATGCTTCCACTTCACTGGCCGAAGCCGCGTTAATGAGCGTCCGCATCTCTGGAAAGAAGAAGATAGTCATTCCAAGGGCAATCCACTGGGAGAAGAGATCCGTGCTCAACAACTACGCAAAGGGCCCCGGGCTTCACGTGGAAGAGGTCCAGTATGACAGTGACACGGGGATGATCGACATCTCGGACCTCAAGAACAAGCTGGATGACCAGACATCTGCAGTCTACCTTGAATCCCCCAATCTCTTCGGCGTATTCGAGAACATCGCGGAGGTCAAAGAGGTTATTGGAGACGTCCTCCTGATCATAGGTGCGAATCCTCTATCCCTCGCCATCGCCGAAGCTCCGGGGAACTTAGGTGCGGACATCGTTGTCGGAGAAGGCCAGATACTCGGGAACCCCATGAACTTCGGCGGACCGCTGGTAGGTATCTTCGCATGCAGGAAGGAACACATCAGGAAAATGCCGGGAAGGGTGATCGGAGCCACGAAGGATGCCCAAGGTCGAAGAGCGTTCACCATGGCCCTGCAGACCAGGGAACAGCACATTCGGAGAGGGAAGGCTACAAGCAACATCTGCACCAACGAATCGCTTGGATCGGTCGCGTTCGCGATACATGTGGCAATATTGGGGAGGGTCGATCTCAGAAGGGTAGCTAAGGAGAACATCCTCAAATCAAGGTATCTGGCAAAGGAGATAGGGTCTTTAGAGGGTTTCACCGCACCGGTCTTCAGCGGGACCCAATTCAACGAGTTCGTTGTCAGATCTGAAGCGGACTACGCCAAGGTCCACGAGCACCTCCACTGGAAGGGAATACAGGGCGGACTATCCCTGTCCAGCAACTTCCCGGAGCTCCAGAACTGCGCTCTGTTCTGCACCACCGAGATGCACACCAAGGAGGATCGTGATGTTCTCATCAAGGCACTGGAGGGGTTCAGTTGAGCTTCCAGCAGGCGAGGTATGACGAACCGCTGATCCAAGAGATGACCGACACCAGGGAAGAGGAGACATCCTTGGAAGGCGTTCTGCCCGATTGGCTGGCCAGAAAGGAGTTGAGCATCCCCAATATCAAAGAGTTCGAGGTTGCCAGGCATTATACCAGACTTTCCCAGATGAACTTCGGAGTTGATACCGGGATCTACCCCCTGGGGTCCTGCACCATGAAATACACGCCCAAATTAGGAGGGTACATCGGATCAACCGATGTAGCAACGACCACCCATCCACTTCAGGAATCGAGCACCGTCCAGGGCAGCCTTCAGGTGATGTACGAGCTCCAGGAACTGTTGAAGGAGATCGGTGGAGTGGACGCCGTCAGCCTCCAGCCAGCGGCAGGGGCGCACGGAGAGTTCACCGGATTGCTCATGGCACGCGCTTTTCACGAGGACGCAGGCGAACGAAGGGACGAGGTCGTGCTGCCCGATACGGCGCACGGAACCAATCCTGCCAGCGCTTCGATGATGGGCTTCAGGGTGGTCGAGATACCTTCCAAGGACGGCTGCGTCGACCTGGATGCCCTTAGAAGTGCCGTCAACAAGAGGACCGCTGCTTTCATGCTCACCAATCCGAACACCCTCGGCATCTTCGAGAACGAAGTCCTGGAGATCGCTGAGATCGTTCATGAAGAGGGGGCCATCCTGTACTACGACGGCGCCAACCTGAACGCCATCATGGGAAAGACCACACCCGGGAAGATGAACTTCGACATAGTGCATTTCAACCTCCACAAGACCTTCTCCACGCCGCATGGAGGCGGGGGACCAGGCTCCGGACCCATCGGGGTCGTTCCCAAGTTGAGAGATTACCTACCAGTTCCGGTGGTGAGCTTCGACGGCAAGAAATTCGACCTCGACTACGACATTCCAAAATCGATCGGAAAGGTGAGATCGTTCTACGGCAACTTCGCAGTTCTACTTCGTGCGTATATCTACATCAAGATGCTAGGTTCGGACGGTCTGGAGGAGGTTGCCAACAGATCGGTTCTGAACTCCAACTACCTCAAGGAGAAGCTAAAGAAACACCTGGACATGCCCTTCAAGGACCTCCGAAAGCACGAGTTCGTCCTGAGCGGTGCAAAGCTGAAGAACAGGGGCCTGGCAACACGGGACCTGGCGAAGAGGCTGATGGACTTCGGTTTCCATCCCCCCACGGTTTACTTCCCCCATATCGTTGAGGAAGCCCTGATGATCGAACCCACCGAGACCGAGAACAAGCAGACGCTGGACGCATTTGCTGACACCATCATCGGGATACTTCAAGAGGACAGCGAGACGATAGCCAGTGCACCCCATAATACGTCCGTTGGCAGAGTGGACGAGGTCGGCGCCGCAAGAAAACCAATTCTCAGCTTCAAGATGATGGATCAGGAAGAATGACCTTCTCCGATGGGAGCTTGTTTATCAGAACATATGCCCAGTTGAGTTTCCTCTTCTTCATCTCCACGTTCTTGCCTTTGTCCCTGGGATTGTCGAAATCGAAACCGATGAGATTGATCTCCGTCGCCCCAAAATGATCGGCCAGGAATATGCCTCTATCCCCATCCGTAAAGCCCCCGAAGTTGTGAATCTTGCCAGAAGGTAGGGATTGTGTCGTTCCCATGACCTTTCCCCTGAAACATTCTGCGTATTTCCTTATTTCATCTATGTTGTCGCCATGGGCGTGGATGATGACGATCGCCCCTCTCTCATTGGCGTTCACCAGGTCCTCCACCTTACCATCCAGGTCCGTCATGACCACATCTGGCACCAG
>JAZGCT010000216.1:0-4590 GCA_036477085.1 Thermoplasmata archaeon
GAACTGGAAGATGTTCTGAAGGGGAAGAACCAAGAGCTTTCATCGCTGGAAGAATCGGCATCGGAGTCTGATGATAAGATAATCAACCTCAGGAAGGCGGCCATATCTTTGGAGAAGCAGGTCGACCAGACAAAGGACAAGATCCACAACCTGACCCTGGAGGATGACAGGCTCAACGATAAGATAGAGAGGATCCAGTTGGAGGTCGCCCAGATAGAGGAGGACCTCAAGACATACTGCTTCGAGCTGAAGGATGCCAAGTGGCAGATCAAGGAGATAAACACAACCACCAAGGATTCTGAGAAGAACGCAGGGTCGTTCAGGGAGGAGTACGGGTCCCTCAGGGAACGGGAGGCCAAGCTGGCCTTGCAGGCACAGGAACTGGAAGATGCAATAAGATCACTGACGAGGGAATATAACAACCTCAAGGCCGAGGCGGACGCAGCCGCATCCGTGGAGAAGGGCTACAACCGCGCCGTGATGGCGCTTCTGGAGGCCAGGGACAAGGGCGAGATGAAGGGCATCCACGGGACCGTTGCTGAACTGTGCGAGGTCGAGGGGAAGTTCGAGACGGCGGTCAAGGTGGCCGCAGGCGGAAGGCTCCAGGCAATGGTCGTGGATTCGGATCGCACAGGCGAGGAATGCATCAATTATCTTAAGAAGAAGAACTTGGGAAGGGCCATTTTCCTCCCGCTGAACAAGATGCTCCCGGGACGACCGAGAGGCAAGGCGGTCCTGGCAGAGAAGGAATCGCTCGGGTACGCGGTGGACCTGGTCAAGTATGACGAGAAGTTCAAGAACGCGTTCTGGTACGTCTTCACCGACACGATCATCGTAGAGAACCTCAAGGATGCCAGGAGGCTGATGGGCAGAGTCAGGATAGCCACCTTGCAGGGAGAGCTCATAGAGGCAAGCGGCGCGATGGTCGGAGGGACCCTGAAGAAGACATCGCTCAAGTTCGGCGCTCCGAGCCAGAAGGAAATCAAGAATGTCGCTGAGAAGCTCAGAAGGGCGATCGAAGAATCCGACAAGGTCGCTCAGGAACTCCAGCAGGTCCGGGCTGAGATTCAGGACAGCGAGACCAGAATGAAGGACGCTGAGGACATTTCGGAATCATCACAGATCAAGGTGGGCGCCTTGAGGGCAAAGGAAAAGGAGTTCAAGTCGAAGGTCAAGAGCCTCGAGAGTGAACTAGAGAAGAAGAAGCAAGAGCTTCAAGAAGCCGAAGGGGGAGTGGCACTATCAACAGCGGAGATCGAGAAACTCACGGAACAGCTCGAGAAGCTCAAGACCAGGAGGGACGACGAGAAGAAGAAGATAATCACTTCATCCCCTGAAGAGCTCCAGAGGAAACTAGCGAAGCTCCAGTCCGGAAAATCCAAGATACTTGATGAAAGGAACGAGATAAGGTCCAAACTGGAGACAGTTCAGACCCAGATCGAAGTCGTATCCGACAGGTTGAACGAGCTCGACACCAGGGTCAAGCACAACCGGGAACAGATCAAGGACAACACTGCAAGGATAGAGGAATCGAAGGCAAAGCACGGAGGGTTCGAGCAGGAACTCCGGGCGATGGAGAAGATCGAGGATTCCATGGGCAAGGACGTGCGGGATCTCCGGGACACGAGGGACGCGGCCTACAAGACGAAAACCGAGATCGAGAGCGAGATAGACAAGAACCTCCACAGGTTGCACACCAAAGAGGATTTCACACTCGGACTGCAGTCCGAGCTGAATGTGGGCGAGACCAAACTGGCAGAGGCCAATCGGGAGCTCGAGGAACTTGATGCCGATGTTGGCGAGGAGCTTCTTCCGACAGAGGAGCTCACACAGACCATAAAGGAATGCGAGGTGGCAATGGAGACCATGGGCCCCGTCAACCTCCGAGCCTTGGAGGACTTCGATCAACAGCAGGGCAGGCACAAGGAGCTCAGTGAGGAATACAAGCAGTTGAGCTCACAGAAGAGGGACCTGATGAATCTCGTGGAGAAGCTCAACGAGAGGAAGAAGGACGGCCTCTTCAAGGTGTTCCACGGAATCAACGAAGAGTTCGGCAGGGTATACAACGAACTGTCTGGAGGCGGCGAAGCTGAACTGATACTCGAGAACGAGCAGGAGCCTTTCGAGGGCGGTCTAATAATCAAGGCCAAGCCTCACAACAAGAGAGTGCACCGGCTTGAGGCGCTGTCCGGGGGCGAGAAGAGCTTGGTATCCATGGCATTCATATTCGCCATCCAGCAATATGATCCGTCACCGTTCTACATTCTGGACGAGGTCGACCAGAACCTAGATGCCATAAACGCGGAGAAGGTCGCTGGGATGATCAGGAGGAACTCGGCCACCGCTCAGTTCATGCAGGTGTCCTTGAGGAAGGTGACGCTGAAGGAATCCGACCACATCATCGGAGTGACCATGGGGACATCGGGTGTATCGGACGTCGTAATGAGGGTCAACATCCATGACATACCGGAAGAAGAGAGCGCGCAAGAAGTCCAGGAGGTCGCTGCTTGAACGAACAATACGAGGCTGTCCTCAACCATCTGCTCTTTCACAAGTCCATCATAAGCGAGGAAGATGATTCCCAAAGGATAGACAGGTACCTCCACATGGTCCATGACATAGACAAGGGGATGCACATAGTCGTGGACGACCCGTTCGAGAAGAGCATCGCAGCAGCGTTCGAACTGGTCATCGAGCATATGTTCGATCCTTGGGACATAAACCTCAGGGAGTTCACAAAGATGTACCTCAAGCAGGTCAAGAAGGAAGGGTACGTCAACTTCGTTGTCGCCGGGAAGCTCGTCTTGATGGCTTGGTCGATTCTCAAGTTGCAGAGCGAGGAGGTTCTTGTACTAGCTGACCCCCCGAAACAAGAGGAAGAGAACTACTTCAGCGACTGGGAGCTGGATCCCGGTGTGTACCAGGAATCCGAGGACCTCGATTTCACACACGCTGTCATGAACAGGCCCTATCCTCCGATACATGACCCGATCAGGACCCAGAACCAGAGACCGGTCACTCTCATTGAACTTATGGATGCGTTTGACGAGGCTCGGAAGGAAGCCGAACTTCAGATGACGATCAACCAGATGAGGAAGAAGGCCAGGTGCGAGAGGCCTCATGACTTCTCCGAGAGGATCCACAACGAGGACCTCAACGAGGACATCACCCTCACGTGGAACAGGCTGTGCCGGTTCGATGGTCAACCTGTACCGCTGCACAACCTGTACAACCGTGACATCTGGGACAGGGTGACCGTGTTCGTGGCCACCCTCTTCCTGGCAAACATGGACAAGGTGAAGATCTGGCAGAGGAAATTCCCGTATGGTGAAATCATGGTCAAGAGGCTGGTCGAACCAGAGGACGGCCTCACAATGCTCTCCAAGGATGTCCTTGAAGAGGATATGGTACAAACCAAACTCGTGGTGGTATGATTGAAAGATGAATCTGTAGTCGAAGCGGCCCTGTTCTGTGCCGGAAGATCGATCGAGGCCGAGGAGATAGCCGAGTCCGTCGGAATGACGGTGGACGAGGTGAGAGGCTCATTGAAGAAGCTCATAAAGGAATATTCGTCCCATGGCGGGGCCATCGAGATAGTCAAGGTGGGCAGGAAGCACGTGATGCAGTTGAAGGGAGAGTATGCTGAGAGCGTGTCATTGATGGCGGACACAGAGATATCAAAGGATTTGCTGAAGACGGTGGCCCTCATCGCATATCACCAGCCAGTCATGCAGAGCAACCTTCAGAGGATGGTGGGAGGCAAGGCGTACGAACATGTCAGAGAGCTCAAGGAGCGCAACCTGATACTGAGCAGGCCAAAGGGGAACAGCTTGGAGCTCTCAACCAGCAAGTCATTTCCGGATCACTTCGGCATCGACGCCACCAACAGAGACGAGATCAAGAAGTGGTTCCAGGAAAAGATCCAGGACCCCCAATAACAGAGGGACCCATGCTATTGATAGGCAACGTCTGGCATACATCTAAACTTATAAATAGTCAGCAAAACATTCTTTTAATTCACAAAAACGCAACTAGCTTTAGTAAGATAGATATAGGCCTGCTAGCAAAAGGGTTGTTGAGAGAGAGATCGCAGAGTTGGAGTTGAAAGAGTGAGCTATCTTCGGCAGATCCAGCTGCAGAAACAGCTGGAAGAAAAGGCAAAGGAAACCACCGAGAACCGAGAAAATGCCGAAAAGGTGCTCGAAGAGGTCACTACGCTCATCGACATGGCCAAGAAGATAGACGCCAACGTTGCCGATGCTGAAGCCCTTTTGGAGGAATCCTCGCAGGCAATGAAGGTCAAGGATTTTAAGCTCGCGCTTGAGAAGGGTCTTGAGTGCAAGGAGAAGAGCAAGAGGATTTACGAGGATAGGGTGAAGGCAATTGTGGAATCCAGCGCTGGCATGTTCCAGCTCGCCGAGAGCATCGGGAAGAAGGTGGCCGAGGGAGAAGAACTCGTCAAGAAGGCCAATGAGGCCGTTGCCTCTGAAGACCTGGAGAAGGCGGTGGAACTCGCAAGGAAATCTTGGCAGCTGACAGAGAAGATCCTGCACGAACACTTGTCGACCAGGTTCTCATCTGCCCAGTCAC
>JAZGCT010000217.1:0-2874 GCA_036477085.1 Thermoplasmata archaeon
TCGAAGAACTTGACCGTGCCCGTCGTCGGTATCGCGTGATAACCTAATGACTCGAGGTGGGAGATGTCTCCCTTGCTTTCCCTGGGCACCAGGAGGAAGGAGAGCTCCTTTTCCGGGTCCTGAGAGAGGTTCAGGAGGACATCCTGCGGCACGACCGCCCATTCCTCCGAGAGTATCGATCCGCCAAGTATCCTGCCGATCGGAAGCGTCACGTTCTGCGTCCCGCGTTCCAAGGTCACCAAGGAACCCCAGGAAGCGGAAAGGTCCCGGTCCAGGATCCTCTGCTTCAGCGCCCCGCCGATCCATATCCTCTCCTGGGTGAAGTTCCTCACGTCAAGACCGAGCTGGTCATCCGGGTCCTCGCACGCCACCACATAGGTGTCGTTCACGAACGCATATTGAGCCAGTACCGTGACCTCCAGCACCCTGCACCCGGTCACGTTCCCCTCGAGCTCCAGCACGACGTCCCTCCCGATCGAACTGGTGGTGAGCGAATCTCCCTCATGTATCAGGTAGGGCCCCTGGTTCACCTGCGCGGCCAGACCCTGCGTGCCAACCTGCAGACCTTTCACCATCGATGTCGTCCCGGTGAGGTACATGACGCAGGCTGCTACGCCCACAACGGTCACGAGGACCCTCCAGTTCATCCTGGTAGCCATCTTTAGAAAGACGTTCCTCATTTCCCCTCCGTGGATACCTTTTTAACCGAATATATGGATATGAGCAACCAGATAGGCGTTTAAAGAAATATCGGTGAATGGAATGGGGGAGTTTGCTCTAAGTGCCGATTCGGTCTCCAAGAGCTACGACGGCAGCGTGGAGGTTCTCAAGGAAGTGAACCTGAAGGTGAGGAAGGGAGAGATGATACTCCTCTGGGGCAGGAACGGTAGCGGGAAGACGACCCTCTTGAACCTGCTTGGATGCGTGGACACTCCCACGGAGGGAAGGATAATGGTGAACGGTCTGGACACGAGCGAATTGTCGCAGAAGAGGCTCGCGGAGCTGAGGCTGCGCCAGATCGGGTACGTCTTCCAGTCCTACAACTTGATCGAGGACCTGACTGTTAGGGAGAACGTGTACCTTCCTTTGAGGATCGCCAAGAGCAAGAATGCTGATAAAAGGGTGAGAAGTCTCTTGAAGACATTTGGAATAGACGCTCTCGCCCGAAAGAAGCCCAATGAGATCAGCGGTGGGGAGAGCCAGAAGGTGGCCATTGCCAGAGCGCTTGCGAACAATCCTTCGGTTATGCTGGCGGATGAACCGTCCGCTTCTTTGGATTCGGAGAGCTGCGGGATCGTGCTGGATGCGTTCAAAAGGATAAGGGAGAACTTTGACACCGCTATCGTGGTTGCTTCTCACGACCCCTTGCTCTATGACCATATCGAGAAGAAGTATTTCCTTTTTGATGGGAGGCTGAAGACCAAGCCCGAAGAAATGTGAATGGACCGGAATGATATCGAATCCGGTCAGAGGCATGATGGCGACTTGTCGAGAAGGCTCAGAAACAGGGCAACGGGTGCTTGTGGTTCGTCTTTGTCGAACTCCACACTATCTCGAGTCAGGATGATTCTTTCTTTCAATTGGGAGATGTTGGGAAAGCGATATTTCGTCTCTTGTCTGCCGTACTTCACTTCTATGCCAGTGAACTCACCAGACTTCTTTCTGTACACGAAATCCACTTCCTTCCTGGGATTGTAGAAGAAATAGAGAAATGTCATAGGCTCGGCGAGATAGGGCGCGACTCTCGTCTGCGTGAGGTGGCTGGCAACGACACTCTCGACCAAGGAAGACAGAATCGTCTCGTCGTCCAAGGACTCTACGGAGAGTGGGAACCCTTCGAGACCCTTGGCAAAGGCATTTGTGCTGTGGTAAAGGAAGGGATCTGACAAATAGACCTTCTTATCGGCTTTGTAACGGGACGTGCCTCGCTTGAAGTCTATGGAATAGATGGTCTGCGTGAGTAACGAATCGTTCAACGTCTCCAAATACTGTAATACGGTGGGGTGTGTGGCGTCTACCTCATTTGTCAGCGTCGGATAGCTGAACCGTGTTCCATGTCTTCTCAGTATTCCCTCAATAATCTGTCTAGCAAGAGCTTCTTCTTTACCCTGCTTGCTGAAATCGCCCAACACAACCTGCATCATGGTGTTATATGCTTCATCTTCGATTGATTTGAGGCTCGCTCTGGCAAATCTGTTTATCGTCTGCGGAAACCCACCGGTCATTAGGTAGAAACGGAGAAGAGCATCGAGGTCTGGTCCGTATGGCATGAACTTGTCCAAAGTGTCCATTTGCTCTTGAGAACTGTCCTCCAAAGAGAACGAAATGTCCTCGAGTCGCTTTCTGACAGTGGCCAGAGAACGCATAAGCTCGACATCTTGACCCTTGGTGATACTGTCACTTGCCTGCAGCAAGAACTCTCTGAAGGTCAGGGGATACAGAAGATATTGATTCCCTTCGAGCCCCCTGCCGGGGAGTTGCTCTGCCTGCCTCCTCAACTGCGCTGCGCCTGATCCCGTCAGTATCAGTGCGGCTCTTCGCAGGAGTCCGGCGTCCACCTGGGCCTTTATCTCGCGGTTCCAGTTCCTGAGGTATGTTATCTCATCGAGGAATATGTACAAGTTCTCTGCTCCGCGATTCCTCTCCAGATGAAACTCGATAATCCTCCTCAGTTCGCGTACAGAACCCACATAATCGCAAGGGTAGTACATGATGGAGTGTGGGTCCACATCCTTTTGGATGAGCTCCCGTATGTGCTGTTTTATGAGTGTTGACTTTCCAACCTGCCTCGGGCCTCTCAAAAGATAGACGCTGCCCGGTTCAAGGGGGATTACTCTTCTTTCGAATACCAGGGGTCCTTGTCCGAGATCGGCA
>JAZGCT010000218.1:0-3215 GCA_036477085.1 Thermoplasmata archaeon
ACGAGTTGAAGTCAGCTGGTTCGATCCCTCTGGAGATCAAATACTGGCCTGCGCATCCTTCTGCGGGAATGGCACCAGCCGGTGAAATGTGGTCGGTCGTGATGCTATCTTGGAGGAATACCAAGACTCTAGCCCCATATATGTCATTTACAGCACAGCTCTCTGGTGACAGGTCTGTGAAGAACGGAGGTTCCCTGATGTATCCCGAATCAGGGTTCCATGAATAGAGTTCCCCCTCCGGGATGGTCAACTCGGTCCAAAGCTCGGTACCCTCGAAGACATCCGAGTATTGCTCCCCGTACATCTCCGACCTCAAGCAGGTGCGTATGATCTGATCAATGTCATCTTCTTGCGGCCAGATGTCCATGAGAATGACAGGTGAGCCATCCGATGCAAGGCCTAATGGTTCCTTTGTGAGGTCAATGTCCACTGTCCCCGCGAGAGCATATGCGACCACCAGGATCGGGGATGCCAGGTAATTGGCCTTCACGAGCGGGTTGATTCTCCCCTCGAAGTTGCGGTTTCCGCTCAGTACCGCGGCCACCGTGAGATTCCCTCTTACCACCTTCTGCGCGACCTCTTCTGGAAGCGGTCCGCTATTACCTATGCAAGTTGTGCATCCATAGCCAACAACGTAGAATCCGAGGGATTCAAGGTGGGGAAGGAGCCCACACTCTCCAAGGTACTCAGGAACGACTCTTGATCCAGGAGCCAAACTGGTCTTGACCCATGGCTTGACCTTCAATCCACGCTCAACGGCGTTCTTGGCCAACAGACCCGCCCCGATCATTGCCGATGGATTCGACGTGTTAGTGCACGAGGTTATGGCGGCGATCACCACAGAACCGTTGCTCACTTCCTCCACGGACTCAACGTGCTCCGCCACTGAAGCATGCCCATCGACGTGATCCCCTCCATCTTCCATCCATCTCACACATTCCTCCTCAGATTCTGACTCCGGGAGATCACCGTCCTGAATCTGAGACATCATCGTCTGATGGAAGCTGCGGGAGAGATCACCGAGCGGAATCGTGTCCTGTGGCCTGGTCGGACCTGAGAGGGTCGATTCAACTTCACCCATATCCAGTACGAGAGTTTCGCTGAACGTTGGCTCCGGACCTTCCCTTGACCGGAACAAGCCCTGTTTCTCTGAGTAAAGCCTGACCAGCTCAACGTGCTCCCTTGCTTTGCCCGTCAAGAGGAGATACCTCAATGTCTCTTCATCTACGGGGAAGAACCCAACCGTTGCCCCATACTCGGGTGCCATATTCGATATTGTGGCCCTGTCCGGCAAGCTCAGGTTATCCAGTCCAGGTCCGGTGAATTCCACGAACTTACCTACTACTCCTTGTTCCCTCAACATCCTTGTCAAAGTGAGAACGAGATCCGTGGTGGTCACTCGATTTCTCAACTTCCCTTCAAGTCTGACGCCCACTACATCTGGAACCGGCATATGATAGGGCTGTCCGAGCATTACTGCTTCGGCCTCTATTCCCCCGACGCCCCATCCCAGGACCCCCAGACCGTTCACCATCGTGGTGTGTGAGTCTGTTCCGACGAGGGTATCCCAGTATGCTTCCCTTCCTTCGCCTTCCTCTTTCATGTGGACGACGGATGCGAGATGCTCAAGGTTCACCTGATGAACGATGCCTTTGCTTGGCGGGACCACTCTGATATTGTCAATTGCGTCCTGGGCCCAGCGGAGAAGTTCATATCTTTCGCCGTTCCTCTCGAACTCCATCTGTTCGTTGAGCTCTAGCGCCTGATGGCTGCCGAAATGATCCACTTGGATTGAGTGGTCGATGACCAGGTCTACAGGAATCAAAGGGTTGATGCGGGAAGGATCGCTCCCCATCCTGCGAACGGCCGACCTCATGGCTGCAAGGTCCACGATTGCAGGCACACCAGTGAAATCCTGAAGGAGTACTCTGGATGGAATAAAGGGAACCTCTCTATCTGACGCCTCGTCCGGACTCCATCCAGCGACGGATTTTACATCCTCTTCAGTGACCAGTTGACCGTCCACCTTCCTCAAAACCGACTCAAGAAGGACCTTGATGGAGAACGGAAAACGGGAGATGTTCCCAAGACCCAGTTCCTCTGCTTTTGGAAGACTGTAGAAGTTTACGGCCCCATAGCTGGAATCGAACGTGTCTCTGACTCCAAGAGGGTCCATCTCCGAACTTATGTCACCCACCTCCCACTGCGAGCCTCAAGATGTCTTGGCCCGAGGTCTGATCAATCTGTTGTCCGCATACTGTTCGAGAACATGTGCGATCCATCCCGAGACCCTTCCGATGGCGAACATCGCGGTTGCAACGGTCTCTGGTATTTCTATATATTTGTATGTTACCGCGGAGTAGAAATCAAGGTTTGGATAGATCGGTTTCTCCCGTTTCTCCACCAATTCGCGCTGGACAGTTGCTTCAATTATCTCTGCGATCTCGAACCATCTCGGATCCCCTTGATCGGCAAGTCTTCTCGCCTGTTTCTTGTATATTCTGTCCCTTGGATCGTAGGTCTTGTAGACTCTGTGACCGAATCCCATTACCTTCTCCTTCTTAGAGATCAGGTTCAGTATGTGATCCTCGGCGTTCTCCGGTGAGGAGATCTCATCCAGCATTTCCATTACGGACATGCGTGCTCCGGCGTGAAGCGGACCTTTCAGGGTGCTGAGTCCCGAGATGACGGTGGAGTGGATGTCGGCCAGCGTGGATGCAGTTATCCTCGCGGAAAAAGTGGATGCGTTCAGTTCATGTTCGGCGGAGAGCACGAAGTCTCTGTCCACGATCTCTGCCTCGAGTTCTCCAGGCTTCTTGCCCTTCAGCATGTACAGGAAGTTCTCCGCGTGTGACATGGATGCATCAGGCTCGATTGGTTCTAGGTCCTCTCTTACCCTGTGGAAAGCGGCAACCGCGGTCGGGAACTTGGCTATCAGACCTGTGGCCTTGCGCAGGTTCGCTTCAAGGGAGTTGTCTGCCAGGTCTGGGTCGCAGTGGGACATGTACGAGACCGCTGTTCGGAATGCATCCATGGCCTGTATGTTAGAACCACACGTTGAGAGCACATCAATTATGTCTTGGTCTAACTTCCTCGAACTTCTCAGTTGATTTGAGAAAGCCGCGAGCTCATCCTCATCGGGGAGCTTCTCGTACAGCAGCAAGTGTGTAACCGCTTCAAAGGAAAACTCCACCAAATCGTTGATATCAATTCCT
>JAZGCT010000219.1:0-8354 GCA_036477085.1 Thermoplasmata archaeon
GGAGAACGGGCCGATGAATAATCTCTAACGAGAAAAGGGATTCATTAGAGAGACCCTTTCTTCATCCCATGATTGGAAGCGCAACATTCTTTTAGCCCAAACACAATATTATCTGATTTCACATCAGTGAGAAAATGATACGGAAGGTAAGAAAGCAACATTCGAAGCAGGAGATACTCGACCTGCTGGAGCCGCTGGTACGCCAATGGTTCGACACTTCCTTCGATGAGCTAACAGAGCCCCAGTCATTCGCAGTTCCCCTTATCCACGAGAGGAAGAACGTCCTGGTATCTTCACCCACGGGTTCCGGCAAGACGATAACAGCCTTCCTGTCCATCATCAACGAACTTCTCATTCTGCAGAAGAAAGGCAAGCTGGAGGACAAGATCTACTGTGTCTACATATCTCCCCTGAAGGCACTGGCCAATGACATCAACCGCAATCTCACTACCCCGCTGGAGGAAATGAGACAAATCGCACTCAAGGAAGGACTGGAACCCCCCGAGATCAAGGTCGCCGTCCGTTCAGGTGACACTTCACCCTCAGAACGCCAGAGAATGGCGAGGAAACCTCCGCACATCTTCATAACAACGCCTGAGTCCCTCGCTCTTGTTCTAACGGCGCCCAAGTTCCGAAAGAAGCTGGCCGACACCAAATGGGTCATCGTGGACGAGATCCACGAGATATGCTCATCCAAGAGAGGGGTGCACCTTTCACTGTCACTTGAAAGGCTGAGAGAACAGATTGGAAGAGATTTCACACGAATAGGGCTGTCAGCAACTATCGCACCCATCAACGAGATCGCCAAGTTCCTGGTGGGTTACGAGAACGGCAAACTAAGAGATGTGAACGTCGTTGAGGTCGAGGGGGCCAAGAAGATGGACCTGGGTGTCCTTTGCCCTGTCCAGGACATGACCGTCCTCCCGTACGAGATCGTCAACGCGAGAATGTACGACCTGCTGACCCAACTGGTGAACGACCACAGGACCACACTCATATTCACCAACACCAGGAGCGGCACCGAGCACGTTTCGTACAAGCTCAAGGAGATGGGGATCGAGGACCTGGCTGCCCATCACGGAAGCCTCAGCAAGTTCATCAGGTTGGACGTGGAAGAGCGGCTCAAGAACGGGGAGCTCAAAGCCGTGGTTTCTTCAACCTCACTCGAACTGGGCATAGATATCGGCTACATCGACCTCGTGTGCCAGATAGGTTCGCCAAAGTCCATAGCAAAAGGCCTCCAGAGGATCGGAAGGTCCGGCCATGCGGTGGGAGACACCAGCGTCGGCAGGATGATAGTGTTCGACAACGACGACCTCGTCGAGTGCGCCGCGCTCACCAAGAACGCCTATGACAACCACATCGACCAGGTGGACATACCGACCAACAGCTTGGACGTGCTGGCCCAGAACATAGTCGGCATGAGCCTGGTGAAGAGGTGGGAGGCCGAAGATGCGTTCAAGATGGTGAAGAGGTCATATCCATATCACAACCTCAAGAAGAAGGACTTCCACGACGTGCTGGACTACCTCGCACAGAGGAACCCGGACGTCAAGGTCTACGCCAAGATCTGGTACGACAAGGACGATGACAGGTTCGGACGGAAGAGGGGCAGCAGGCTGATCTACTTCACCAATACTGGCACCATTCCTGAAGAAGGATCATACAAGGTCTATTCCGAACGAGGTCAGAAGATAGGGGACCTGTCGGAGAAGTTCGTGGAGTACCTGTCACGTGGGGACGTCTTCGTTCTGGGCGGGAGGACGTACCAGTTCGACCGGGTCAGAGGTATGAGGGTGTTCGTCAAGGACGCTTCGGGCAGGAGGCCGACAGTTCCGTCGTGGACCGGTGAGATGCTGCCAAGGACGTTCGATCTGTCCATAGAGGTGGGGAAGTTGAGACGGGAGATAGTCGAGAGGCTTCCTTCGGGCGAGGGCAAGACCAAGAAATGGCTTAAGGACGAGTACAGGCTGGATGACGGTTCGGCCCAGAGCGTGATGAGGTATGTTCAGGAACAGCAAGCGGTCATTGCGGACGTTCCAACCGACAAGAAGCTGCTGATAGAAGGCCACATCGACATGAAGGGCAACCGCAACGCCATCTTCCACTACAGTTTCGGCAGGAGGACGAACGACGCGTTGTCCAGGGCATACGCTTTCGCTCTGACCGAGAAGCTGGGATGCAACGTTCGGGTATCCATAACAGATGACAACTTCATGATCACCGCCCCCAAGAGGTTCTCCCTGAAGGACATCCACAAAATGGTCACGAGCAAGACGCTGGAAGACATGTTGAGAAGGGCCATCAAGAACACCGAACTCTTCAAACAGCGCTTCAGGCACTGCGCCACCAGGAGCTTCATGGTTCTGAGATCCTACAAAGGTAGAGAGGTCTCCATGAACAGGCAGCAGATGAGATCCGAAAAGGTGCTGGAATGGTTCCACGAGATCGAGGACTTCCCGGTGATCAAGGAGACATACAACGAGATTCTGAACATGGTCATGGATCTCAAACACGCCCACCAGGTACTTGAGATGATTGAGAGCGGGGAGATGGAGATCGCAACGGCCGACTTCTCCAATCTGCCTTCACCGTTCGCGCACAATGTTGTTCTTCTCGGCATTTCCGACGTCGTCCTGATGGAGGACCGGAGCGCTTTGCTGAGGGACTTCCACCGGAAGATACTGAAGAGGGTCATCTCCGAGGACAGGATGGAGGAGTTCCAGTTCCAGGAGGAAGAGATAGAGAGGTTCTTCAGGAAGAAGATACCCAGGATCAAGAAGAAGGACGACATAGTCAGTGTAATCAAGAGTCTGGGGGTTGCGAACGCGGCACAGCAGAAGGGTGTCAGCATCCACGACTACTCCGATGTTGACTTCCCCACGTTGCAGAAGTGGAGCGAGGAGCTGTTGCAGGAAAGCAAGGTCGCGTCAGTGTGGACGCCAAAGGGGGTCCTGCACTGCACCAAAGAGGACGTTCCGCTTTTTATGTCCGTATACGCCCACAAAGGAAGGTTGGAGGATATCGAGAAGAAGATCCTGAACCATCTGGCCAAGGAGAGATCCTCCACCAAAATGCTATCCAAGGACTTCAAGCTCGATTTCAAAGAGATGAACGAGCACCTGAAGAAACTCGAGAGGTACTATCTGATAGAGAGAGAAGGGTTGAAGGATATCATCTGGAAAGTAAGGAAGACGGCCAACGCTGAATTCGAATCATCACTTGATACCATCGTGAAGACGTACCTTGGGTCCAAGGGACCGCTGACATTGTCAGAGGTCTCCTTCCTGGTCGACATGTCCGAGGATGTTGTTAAGGAGGTTCTGCAGGACCTCGAAAGGGAGGAACTGGTCTCGTCCGGACACTTTGTAGTGGGAGAGGACTACCAGTACATGCTGACCAGGGACCTGATGCACCTGGAGACCGGGAAGGAAGAGGAGCGTGAGGTGTTCGACGAGAAACAGATAACCGGGTTCCTTTTGGAGAAACAGTTCAGGCAGATCGAGAGCATCGACGAGTACTTCGAGACCTTCCTGGAAGAGGGGATGGAATACGACATCTTCAACCGGGTCCCGTCGTTCAGCATGAGAGAGTGGAGCAGGAAGAGAAAGAACGGGGACATCCTCCAGGGACGGTTCTCGAACGGAAGGGTCTGCTTCATCACCAAGGAGGATGCACCGCTGTTCGTGAGCGCTTACAGAAGGGAGGAGCCCAACGAGTTCGACGAGGAGGTCCTGGACGTCCTGCACACAAGCGACGGCATGTCGTTGGCCGAGATAGTCAACAAGACCAGGGAAGAGAAGGACCGGATCAAGGAGAGCATCGACAACCTGGACAGGAACATGTACATCGTCAGGAAGTACCACTCCCGGGAAGGGTGGGCATCTAAGAACATCTACATCCCGTTCGAGGTCAAGGGTGATGCGGAGGACACGACCGAGAAGATCATACTGAGGTTCCTGAAGGGCTACGGCCCATGCTCATTGCAGGACATCAAAGGGGGAACATCATTCTACTACAGCGAGATAGAGACCATACTCCCGAGATTGCTAGAAGAGGGGATCACAGAGAGAATCTGGGTGGGCGACCTGGGCATGGAACTGTGGATACTGTCGGAGGATCTGGAAGGGCTCAGGAAGACAGAGATAAAGGACGTCGAGGACAAGATGCGGGTGCTGTCGTTGTACGATCCGTGGATACACCCAATGTGGTCCCAGCTGGTCAACAGGTACGGCGAAGGATGGTACTTCCCATTGATCAAGGACGGGAAGCTCTGCGGGATGATAGAGAAATGGGAGATGTCCGGCTGCGTGGAGGTCAGGGAGATCGAACTCGAGGACGAGAAGATGATACCGGACCTCATCGAGGCGCTGGACCACATGATGAAGTTCTTCAAGAAGAAGGGTGTGGAGATACTGCGCATAAGGAGGGCATTTGGTGAGGATATCGCTGAATCAGAACACCTCAAAGAGTTCCTGAAGAACGGTTACCACCAGATAGGGGATTTCATAGCCAAGGGCAAGTTCGAACCCGTAATCTTCGACCAGAGCCACATCATGAGCTACATATTCTGGAAGCAGGGCATCCACCAGGACACCAAGTTTGAGAATGTTCCAGATGCCATCGAGAAGCTGGGTGGGCTGAGGTCCACCTTCGAAGCCAACCTTAAGACCAGGGTACCCGTGCCTCTCCACAGGCTCTATGACCAGGGGTCTATATGCACAGGAAAGGCCATTCCAGATTACAGCACTTATACAACCCTGGAAGAACTGGCGGTGTACAAGAAGGCCAAGAACAAGAAGCTGACCGATTACATGAAGACCGTCCTCGCAGTCGTGAAGGACCAGGAGCCGGTCGTCAGGAGGAAGCTCTTCACTCTGTCGCCGTTGGGATACGGGAATACGACCGAATCACTTCACAAACTCACCGAGGGGCTGTACGTGGTGGGGGCGACGTCAAACGGAAAGGTGGCCTATCAGAGCGTTCCAGACCATGAGGAGATGACCACCACCGAGGCAAGGAAGTTCGTTCTAAAACGCATAATAGACAGCTTCGGCATCTTCAGCGCGGAGAAGCTCTCCGAGTACACCGGTCATGAGTACAAGATGGAGGAGACCCGGAGGATATTGAGACATCTGGAAAGGGAAGGGCACCTGATCAAGGGATTCTTCGTGGAAGGGAACGACACCCTGCACTGGATCGTCAAGGAGGACCTGGACAGGATAGGCAAGATAGATTTCGACGGCAAGTTCATCCTCACACCCAGGGACAACCTGGCGGTCTACCTCAGGCAGCACATCAGGGACAAGTGGGATTCCGGATACCGCATGGTGGCGTTCGACGGCACGGACATGATAGCGGCGTTCAAGGTCAGGTTCAGGAAGAACGAGATAGTCATGACAGACTTCGACGGGGACACGGCCGCAAGGAACATACTCAAGGAATTCTCCATACAGAACGACATCAGGATAGTCGAAGAGAGGAGAGAGATGGACGACTGGGAACTCGTGATGTGGTACGACAAGATGCAGGGCAAGGAAAGCTGAGCCTTGGCAAAGTTTATTCGAGTTGAATCCATCATTGGGGGCATGACGCTCCAATCTGTTTTGGACAGGGTTGAGAACGCGAGGGAGGAGATGGTCAAATCTCTCATTGAGATATGCAAGATCCCGGCAGTCCATCCAGAGTCTGGTGGGGACGGAGAATCAAAGAGGGCGGAGTTCCTGAAAGGCATGATAGAGAAACTGGGTCTGCCTGTTCGATCTGTGGATGCACCTGATGACAGGGTCTCGAGCGGAGTTAGGCCCAACCTTCTCGTAGAGGTGGAAGGGGAGCAGAAGAAGAGGATCTGGATAGTGTCGCATTCGGACATAGTCCCCGAGGGAGATCTCGAGAGCTGGGAAACGGACCCGTTTGATCCAGTTGTAAAGGATGGTAAGATATTCGGACGGGGGACCGAGGACAACGGTCAGGCGGTCATCGCCTCGCTTTACGCGCTCTGGGCGGTAAAGGAAGAGAACGAGAAGACTCGGCTGAGCTGCGGGTTGGCGATAGTGGCGGATGAGGAAACAGGAAGCGAGAAGGGAATCCGGTACCTGCTGGAGCAGGGCATCTTCGATCCGGACGACCTCATACTGGTCCCGGACTTCTCCAGCCCCAAGGGGGATGAGATAGAGATAGCCGAGAAGAACATACTGTGGCTCAGGGTCAAGACGACCGGAAGGCAGGCCCACGGAAGTCTACCTGACAAGGGGATAAATGCGCACAGGGCCGGTGCAACGTTGATGCTGAGAGCCGACAAGGAACTTCACGCCAAGTACGATCGCAAGAATGATATGTTCGACGTGCCAGTGTCGTCCTTCGAGCCGACCAAGAAAGAGGCCAATGTTCCCAACATAAACACCATTCCGGGGGAGGATGTGTTCTATTTCGATTGCCGGATCCTGCCCGATGTGCCTCCAGCTGATATCAAGCAGATAGTGAGAACCTTGGCGGACGAGGTAGAGAACGAGTTTAAGGTCAAGGTAGAGATAATGGTCATGCAGGAGGAGACCAGTCCACCCACAAAAGAGGATTCAGAGATCGTTGTAAAGCTAGCAGACGCGATAAGAAGCGTGAAAGGGATCGAGCCGAGGTTGGTGGGCATCGGCGGAGGTACGTGCGCCGCATACTTCAGGCAGAAGGGGTTCAACGCACCCGTCTGGACATCCGGCGACAAGACGGCCCATGACTCCAACGAGTACTGCATCATCGACAACCTGGTCAACGACGCCAAGGTGTTCGCTTCGGTTCTTCTGTCCTAGGCACGGCCTTTTCCTGTACAACGGTGACGCTCAGGGCATCCAAAAGGATCAATGAATCGCACTTGGGACACTTGACCCCGTTCCATGAACCGAAGTCCTCCCGGTCGTTCATCTCGATGCGGGACCCTATGCACTGGGGACACTCGAAACTGAGCTTAATGTGCCTGCCCTTCATCCTGTCAAGGGGATATTTCTCTATTCTGCCCACGATCTGCCTCCCTCAAATCTCAAGATAACATTCCGTCCTCCTGCCGTTCCTGGCCATGTGCACGAGCCCCTCTTGGTTGAGGATGCCTATGTGGTAGTTCACTGTCGGCGGGGTCAGATTCACGTCGGCTGCAATCTCCTTCTGTGATATGCCAGGGTTCTTCTTTATGATACCTAGGATGGTGCTCTGGATCTCATTGATCTCAAACCGCTCAGCAGGAATCTGCATGTTCATGGGGTAGAACCTTCGGTAGATACCGAACCTCTTGGACTTGATGAATCCCTCCCTTTCCAGTGTCCTCAAGTGATGTGCAAGCGAACCGTTGGTCAGACCCAGGGCCTGCCGTATGGCGTTGTAGTGTTCACCCGGGTTTGCGAGGATATAACCGTAAAGCTTACCCCTGACGAAGTGGTCGAGTACCTTCTCCCTCTTGATCTTGGTGTAAAGCGGAACGAAGAGCAGGAAGAAACCGAACTTCATGTTCTCGTTCCAGGCCATCAATGTTCCGATGAAGAGCAGGATGGCGGTCACCGCGGCCCCGCTCAAGACGATGGCAGTGGGGAAGGCTTCCGGCTCGCCCACCCTTATGACGAAGCTCTGCTCCGCTTTTCCTCCGTAATTGTCCGTGACTGCTACCGCGACCTTGAATTCCCCGTTCTTCTCGGGCGTCCAGGTCAGTTTCCCGCTGAAGGGGTCAATCTCCATACCTTCTGGTCCCCAAGCGAGCTCGAACTTGACGCGGTCGTTCTCTGGGAAGGTGTCCTCCACGGTCATCTTGTAGATGTATTCCTCCCCGACCTCGGTCTGTTTGATCGGATAGGAGAGGATCTCCGGCACATCGTTGACCCCGACGATGAACTTGTTGCTGTGGATTATGTAATCGCCGTCCCAAGCGGCGACCTTGAACCTGGCGATGCCCACCCAGTCCTGTTTGGGGTAGAAGTCCAGATAGACCCCGTCCACGACCGCGTGCAGCAGGTCCGGATCGGATTCGTAGATGACGGCATACTGGAGCCGGGAATGGTCGTCCTTGATGTAATCGTTCAGCTTGATCAAATTGTCCCCGACCGTGTTCTTGTTGAAGTAGATGCGGGAAGGGATGTGGTTGCTGAAGGGCGGGAAGTCATCCTGATAAAAGATGGAAACAGTGTCCTGCGTTCTCAGCACGATGTCCGTGTACGGGTCCCCGTTCAACTCGCCCAGGGCAATGCGTCCGCCTGGTGAGATCGTCTCGCCGATGCTGAAGAAGGAGAACTCGGATCGCGTATTTTCCCGCTGGATGTATAGCAGAACGCTGGAATCGTCTCCGTCAGAGGCAACTGCGATGTCCGAGAGCTCATCGT
>JAZGCT010000022.1:0-3145 GCA_036477085.1 Thermoplasmata archaeon
CGATGGTCGCTGTCCATCTCGGTCAAGTCATAGAGGGTTATCGGTTCGCTGGGATCATAGTCCGGCCAGAACACCTTGATCTCGTCCACGTACTTCTGCGGAAGTGGTTCAGGTATCACATAGTTCCAGCAGTGCACATCCAAACCCTCCCTCGGAGGGAAGACCATCAACTTGGCCATCCACGCAATGTAAGCGCTGTGCGGGTTCTCGACGCTGATGGTGAATCGGAGTCCGACCTCGTAGCCTGCTTCACCTTGGATACCTTCAAGAACGATGACCTTCGCATCCCTGATATACCGCTTCGCCACCTGTATCAGCTTCTTGCCGATGCTTACATCGAATGGCCTCTGTTTCTGTCCGAGTCTGTATCCCGCGGGGACCATGAAGAAGGCCCTGTCCGGCTTCCTGCCGGCTTGGGTGGACGCGAAAAGGTATTGGCCGTCCTTGGTAAAGATGTAGTAGGGTTCGAGAAACTTGGCGTAGAAATCGTCGTCTGGATTGTGGATGACGTTCTCTCTTCTCACCTCAAGGCCTTCCTCTATCTGAAACGACTCTGTCGCCATGGAACAACCACCGTCACAGGGAATGTTTCACGCAAAATAAACATTGCGAATAAGGTTCGCGGGCCTGGAGAATTCGCCCTACAATCTTGAGTACCTCAACTTCAGGAATATCACGACAGCGGCCGAGAAGAATACAGTGATCCCGAACGCAACGGTGTCCACGGTGGGATGCCAGCTCTCCTCATCAAACGGAAGGATATCGACATTGAGGAAGCCGTCCCAAGAGAACTGCCCCAACCTCTTGAAATCCGCTGTGAGAGCAATTCCGCCCGTGATCTGCTCTTGAGATAATGTAACATCCTCCGCCTTCTGCTCGTGGTAAGCCTCCTTGCCAAAACCCAGCGTTATGACCGAAGAAGGAAGGCTCGAGGAGATCTCCACGAAGTTGTTCCCTTCCTGCCAGGAGAGGTCTTCTTGGCTTGTAAGGACTTCCACCTCCAGCGAAATCTCCTGGTTAAAGCCTTCCTCAGGGTAGTTGAGCTCGAATCTCATAAGTGCACTGGCGGGACCATACTCGACACCGTCGTGGACCAACTTCTCATCGAAGAGCTCAAGATGCAGCTCGAGCTTCGATTCGCCCACTAAGAGCCATTCCACTTCAAGGCCTTGTCCATCCACTCCATCGAGGACCACATTGTAGGTCTTGGCCGAGTATGAAGCATCGGCTATCTGATAGTTTCCAATGTTATCGGTTGTGCCGTCTTGGTTGTCGGTCACAACTACCCTTTGCAGCATGAGTGTCACTTCGGACTCCCGTCCCCCAGGATCGGTGTGAGATACGTGCAGGGAGCCATCGGACATATCAACCTCGAAAAGCAGAACATCGTTCGTATCGGAGCCGATCGACTCGAGCGTCGCAATATCTCCGACGACATGGGCCGAGATCTGCCTGCCGGGGCCGTCTCCCATAGCACCAACCGCCGAAAATATAAACGCAAGGGGAACCAGGACGGTGAGGAGGGAGAGCCTCCTTCGGTCTTTCTTTATGCGATTTATCAGAGCCTGCTTTTCGGAGATATCCGTCACCTTGACTCCCCTGCGTTGGGGACCTTCCTTCTTAGGGGGATGTCGGTCCTTCATCCGAGATAGCACAGGAGCACGCCATATAACTGGTTTATTTGACACGATTCGAATTCTTTGACAAGGATGGAAACTAATAGAGATCCCTCCAAATCTCCGCGAACCGGTCGAACATGTCCTTCGAGAGCGGCCTGTAGGCGATCAACAGCTTCAGGGTGCCTTCCGAATCCTTTAATTGGAACCCACGTTCCTCGCCGACCGAGAACTTCTCGATCAACTCTCCCTTTATGAGCTTCTTCAGGTGATATGAAAGCGTGGAGGCTTGAATGTCGAGCTCCCTGGAGATGTCCTTGTGTCTTGCGCTTTCCACCCTGAGCAGGTATAGAACAATCGAAAGCGGGACCTCCTGTCTCAAGAGCGCAAGTTGGGTCTTCTCGTCCGGATGGAGGACCTTGGGATCCTCAACTCGTTTGACCCCGGCGTAGAACCTCTTGTACTTGTCCGACTCCGTAAAAGAAACCAATCCTCCCTTCTCCATCACGCGAAGGTGGTAGTCCAGGAGCTGGACGGATATGACAAGCGACCTCTCAAGTTCTCTGAGATGAACTCCTGGATACTTCACAATGAACTGGAATATTCTGCGTCGGGTGTCAAGTTCAAGAAGGTCCTTGGTCATGTGCACCTCCGCCTAGGAGGGTTTAAGCGTGGCAACGAAGAACGTCACCAGCACCGCCACATCGAACACGGCGAGAAGGGTGAACGTGGTGGGAATGTCGATCTCAGAGTAGAACAGACCGAAGGTCCAGAGAATCCCTTTCAGCAGAATCAGGAGGAACGCGACGGCAACGAGGGCCATCCTCCGTTCACCGCTCCGGCGGTATGAAATCACTGACGTTACGAAGAGCGCAAAAGACAGAACAACCAGCACACCCACTAGGATGCTCTCAAGGGACATGGAATTCCAAAGGTGATGGATTCATTAAGTCTTTTCGGAAAAACTTATTCCAAGACCGCCCTTACTCGTTGACGGATGGCTCTGATAGGTTTGGTGGTCAATCCCATAGCCGGGATGGGTGGCCGCGTCGGTCTAAAGGGTACGGACGGCGTTCTTGACGAAGCTCTGGAGCTGGGTGCCCAGCCGGTGGCCCCGCACAGGGTGCACTTGTTCCTGACGAAGCTCGGTTCGATAATCGAGTCCAGGAGGATCGAAGAGCCAATCGAATGGCTGACATGTGCCGGGATAATGGGCGAGGACGACCTGGAGATGCATTGCGGAAATTCGATGGAGTTCAAGGTCGTGTATTCACCTGAGGAGCCGACGTCGGCCGAAGATACGAAGAAGGCCTGCAAGGAATTCTTGAAGAGGGGTATGACGCTGATAGTATTCTGTGGAGGAGACGGCACCGCGAGGGATATCTGGCAGACCGTTGAGGAGAATGTTCCAATCATTGGGATCCCATCTGGAGTGAAGATGCATTCCGGGGTCTTTGGGATGAACCCGGAGGCGACCTCGGAGATCGTAGCGGCATTCATCTCAGGGGAACTGGACATCGCGGAAGGAG